>CANLFL010000018.1 GCA_947489825.1 Candidatus Nanopelagicaceae bacterium | reverse complement strand
TTGAGCGAATATGCAAAGTCAGCTGCTCGCACATGGAGAGCGTCGCGATCCTCTTCAGAGTAAATCGCCACACTTTCAAGACCATGATCTTTGCAGGCACGGATGACTCGAATCGCAATTTCACCACGATTTGCAATCAGAACACGTTTCATGACATCTCCTTCACCTGTGGCCATGAATATCCAAGTTGTTTCATTGCGCTGCGAAGAAAGGGCATAGAGATTCCAACAACATTTGTGTAATCACCTTCGATTACTGGGATGAAGGGAGAGCCATGACCATCGAGGGTAAAACCACCTGCAACATGAAGAGGTTCACCAGATGCAATGTAATCCTCAATCTCTTCCTCATTCATCTCAGAGAAGGTCACCTTTGTAGTGACTCGATCGGCAATTTCAACGCCCTTTTCGGTATCGATTACGCAGTGACCGGTATGCAGAAGACCGCTACGACCACTTATGGCGCGCGCTCTCTCGCGAGCAATTTCTGGAGTACCTGGTTTGCCGAAAGAAACTCCATCAACATCAAAAGTTGAATCACAACCGATGATAATTGCTGGATAGTCGATCATCTCTCTCACAGTATGAGCCTTAGAGATAGCTAGAGCGATCACCATATCCTCCGGTGACATTGAATTAAAGAATTCGGTCTCTTCATCGACGTTACTTACGATGATTTCAGGTGACAAACCGGCATCAACGAGCAATCGTTTTCGTGATGTGGATTGTGAAGCAAGAACTATTTTTGGCACTAGTCAAACCTTCTTGCGCCGTAAGTGATTTGATGGTGTAAAGGTTGGCGAAGTTGGGGAAGTCCAAAAATACTTTTCTTAATGACCGGTTTGAGATCAACAGGCTTACGTGATTCGAGAGCCGCCTCAAGCGCCAGTAACTCTTCAGGAGTTGGATTTCCTGATGTAATTGTAAATTTCATTAGAGCGGAATATTTCCATGCTTACGTGCAGGAAGAGTGTCACGCTTAGTCTTTAAGGTGCGAAAAGCTTTGGTGATATATGCGCGTGAATCTTCTGGCTCAATCACAGAATCAATCGTTCCACGTTCAGCTGCTGCATATGGATTCGATAGCTTCTCTGTGTAATCTGAGACAAGTTCTTTGCGAAGTGACTCTGGGTCTGTTGCGTCAGCAATATCTTTTCTATACAAGATATTTACAGCTCCTTGTGCGCCCATGACAGCAATTTCCGCCGATGGCCATGCAAAGTTGATATCACTTCCTAAGTACTTTGAACCCATCACAATAAAGGCTCCACCATATGCCTTGCGAGTAATCAAGGTAACGAGTGGGACTGATGCTTCTGCATATGCGTAGAGCAACTTGGCTCCACGGCGAATAATTCCGTTCCATTCCTGCTCTATACCGGGCATAAAACCAGGAACATCAACCAAGGTCAGAATTGGAATATTGAATGCATCGCAAAAACGTAAGAATCTAGCGGCTTTTTCACTTGAATTGATATCAAGAGTGCCCGCTAATTGTGAAGGCTGGTTTGCAATGATTCCGACAGATTGACCTTCGATTCGCGCGAAGCCAACGACGATATTCGGCGCATAAAGGGCGTGGACTTCTAAGAACTCGCCCTCATCTACTAAGGACTCAATCAGAATTTTCATGTCATATGGCTGGTTAGGAGAGTCAGGAATGAGCGTATTGAGCAAAATATCTGATGCGCTCTTTGCCAGCGTCTCTGTAGCGGGAAGTACCGGCGAACCATCCATATTATTTGACGGCAGATATGACAACAGTGCTTTCACATAATCAATAGCATCCGCTTCAGAATCGGCCATGTAGTGCGAGTTTCCAGATTTGGTGTTGTGGGTAAAGGCGCCCCCAAGTTCTTCCATATCAACATCTTCGCCAGTCACAGTTTTAATTACATCTGGTCCGGTGATGAACATATTTGAAGTCTCTTTTACCATCACAGTAAAGTCTGTAAGGGCAGGGGAATAGGCAGATCCGCCAGCACATGGGCCCAGAATTAAAGATATTTGAGGAATCACGCCAGAGGAACGCGTGTTCAAACGGAAAATCTTTCCATAGCCATTAAGTGAAGCAACGCCTTCTTGAATACGTGCTCCACCAGAGTCATTGATGCCGATGAGTGGGATTCCACTCTTAAGAGCAAACTCTGCGATCTTAACTATTTTCTCTGCATGTACTTCACCGAGGCTTCCACCATAAACAGTGAAGTCTTGAGAGTAGAGAGCGATAGGGCGTCCATCGACAGTTGCAGTTCCGATGACGACACCATCACCATAAGGGCGCGATTTTTCCATTCCGAACTGGTTTGAACGATGACGTGCAAACTCGTCAATTTCGGTGAAGGAATCTGGATCGACGAGCATCTCAATGCGCTCACGGGCTGTGTGTTTACCCTTGGCATGCTGCTTTTCAACGGCACGGGCCGAGCCCGCGTTGATAGCTTCATCGATTTTTTCGTGGAGATCTTCGATTTTTCCCGCAGTAGTGTGCAGATCTGGGCTCATGTGTATACGGTACTAGGCATGGGTATAGATGCGCCAAGAGCGCCACTAGATCAGAGCCGAATCACCTCGGCCTTGTCGCGGTACTGGCGAGTAAACGTGGTTGATCTCACGGCATCAACCCAAGATGATCTTGCAAATAAAATTACTGCAGGAGACGGTAAAAGTGGTGATGTCATTGTCGCAAATTACCAAAGTGCAGGACGTGGACGTTTGGATAGATCATTTCTTGCGCCACCATCAACTGCGCTTCTTTTTTCGATTTATCTAAATCCAACACGATCCCGCGATGACTGGGGATTCATTCCGTTGCTCGCTGGCTTTTCTATCGCTGATACGTTGAGAAAAATTAGCGCCAACATTTTGATCAAGTGGCCCAATGATCTCTTGATTGATGAGATGAAGGTGGGAGGAATTATCTCTACAGCAGTCGGTCAAGGTGTGATCGTTGGAATAGGAATTAATGTTTCGACAACAGCTGCCGAACTTCCTGTCGAAGATGCGACTTCTTTGGCCCTTGCGGGTGTTACCAAACTCGATAGAAACTTCCTTCTTCCACTTCTCCTCAACGCCTTCGAGATGGATTTTACAGAATGGGATCAAGGCGAAAGTTTTCTTGAGAAGTACTCCCTTCTATCTGGAACGCAGGGGAGAGAGGTCACAATTGTTGGGCCATCTGAAAGTACGATCCGATCTAGCGCACTCTCCTTCGATGAGCAGGGTCGACTTCATCTAGAAGATGGGCAGATCGTTACAGTCGGTGACGTGGTTCATCTACGATGAGCCAGTGAGAAACCCCTTCCCAGTCGTTGGAATTATCGGCGCAGGCCAATTGGCACGCATGACGGTAGCCCCGGCTATTGCACTAGGTGTCACTCTCAAACTCTTCGCACAAGATAAGAGCGATAGTGCTGCACAGATTTGTGATCATGTGGTTGGAGATTTTCGCGACCTCAAAGAAGTTTTGAAATTTGCAAGAGATTGCGATGTCATTACCTTTGAGCATGAACTTGTTCCGCTCTCAGTCATTAAAGGTTTAGAGGCAGAAGGAATACGCGTCTACCCACCTTCTTCAGCCTTTATTTATTCACAAAATAAGGGCGAGATGAGGAAGATTCTTAGCGATCTTCCCTCACCCAAGTGGCAGCTCATTACTGACGAAGAAGAGATCACATCCTTTCCAGTAATTGCAAAGGCCATATCGGGAGGGTATGACGGTCGAGGAGTCTGGAAGATTTCCAACCGCGATCTACTTAAGGAAGTCATCGCAATCAACCCTCACCTTCTCATCGAGGAGCTTGTCGATTTTGATTCCGAAATTGCAGTCATGGTTGCACGCTCACCACATGGCCAAGCAAGCACGTGGGCACCCACTCAGACGATTCAAGAAAATGGAATTTGCACTCGCACCGTTACACCTGCGGCCACTGTCTCTTCAGCCCTATCCGGAAAAGCATCTGCGCTGGCGTTAACGATTGCTGAACGCGTAGGTCTTGTCGGAGTCATGGCTGTCGAGATGTTTGTTAAAGGTGATCAGCTATTCATTAATGAACTCGCTATGCGACCACATAATTCCGGTCATTGGACGATTGAAGGATCAGTGACGAGCCAATTCGAACAACACCTACGTGCGATACTAGATCTCCCCTTGGGCGATCCATCAATGACCGCAGCCTTTGCGGTGATGGGAAATATTCTTGGTGGCGATAAGAGCGACATGTATCGCCCCTATCTCCACCTCATGGCCCGCAATCCAGAGCTCAAGGTGCATCAATATATGAAAGAAGTGCGCCCCGGTCGAAAGATTGGACATGTCAATGCAGTGGGCGGAGATCTTCTACACTTAGAGGAGTTAATTGTGCATGCCCGTGACTACATGAGTGGAGAGATCGATGAGTGATGTTGCAATCATCATGGGATCAGATTCTGATTGGCCGGTAATGAGTGAGGCTGCCACAATTCTTGACTCACTTGGAATTACGTACACTGCAGATGTTATTAGTGCACATCGCATGCCGACCGAGATGGTTACATTCGCTCAAGGTGCTGTAGCTGCAGGGTTTAAGGTAATTATTGCCGGAGCTGGCGGAGCCGCACACTTACCTGGAATGGTGGCATCCCTTACTTCACTTCCTGTCATCGGAGTACCGGTGCCACTAAAGAACTTAGATGGAATGGATTCGCTTCTCTCCATTGTTCAGATGCCGACAGGCATTCCTGTTGCAACTGTTGGAATCGGAAATGCTAAGAATGCAGCGTTGCTTGCTGCCAGAATTTTAGGTGTTGCAGATAGTGCGATAGCTGCAAAGGTCGAGCAAGGGTTACAAGAGATTAATGCTGAGGCAAAGGCGAAAGGTGCCAACCTCACCGCAAAGAAGAAAACGGGGTTCTAGATTGAATTAATCTGAGCGGCCAAGTGCGTGCACGCGCCAACCGGCTTTGCGCCACTTATCGCGATCGAGCGCATTTCGTCCATCGATGAGGAATTTAGATTTAACAAGCTGACCGATTACAGATGGATCTAACTCACGATATTCCTTCCACTCAGTTAAGTGCAAGATTGCATCTGCATCCTTGACCGCATCGGCTACACGTTCTGCATAATCTAGATGTGGAAAGCGCTTACGTGCGGGTTCGATTCCCTTTGGATCATGTACTACTACTGCAGCACCTGCTGCTTGAAGTTGAGCTGCAATGTCAAGAGCTGGGGAATCTCGAACGTCATCACTATCAGGCTTAAATGTTGCACCAAGTACTGCAATTTTATATTGGGTCAGGTCCTCAGATAGATCTGCACGCACTACATCGATCACACGCTGGCGGGCTCTCATGTTGATAGCATCAATCTCTCGCAGGAATTCAAGGGCTTGATCTGCGCCAAGTTCTTGCGCACGCGCCATAAATGCACGGATATCTTTAGGAAGACAGCCTCCACCAAAACCGATACCAGCCTGAAGGAAGCGACTACCGATACGTGGGTCATATCCAATAGCTGTAGCAAGCACGGTGACATCGCCCCCCGCGGCTTCACACACCTCTGCCATTGCATTGATAAATGAAATTTTTGTAGCTAGAAACGAGTTTGCAGCAACTTTCACAAGTTCTGCAGTAGGAAGGTCTGCTCGAATCCAAGGCGTGCCAAGTGCAATCACTGGCTTATAGACCTCCTTAAGAATTTCTTCTGCTCGATCATTTGCAACTCCGATGACTAATCGATTGGGAGTTAAAGTATCTTCGACTGCAAAACCTTCACGCAGGAATTCCGGATTCCACGCAAGATCAGCATGTGGAGCATCCTTAGCTAATTGCTCGCGTAACATTTGCGCAGTTCCCACTGGCACTGTTGATTTTCCAACGACAAGTGATCCATCTTTAAGGTGCGGTGCAATTGCCGCTACCGAAGATTTCACATACGTCAGATCAGCAGCTAAACCATCTTTACTTTGGGGAGTTCCAACACAAATAAAGTGGACATCGGCATCTGCTACAGCGGAAAAATCGGTAGTAAATGAGAGGCGACCCGTTTTCATCTCCGCTGCAAGGAGTGTGTCGAGTCCTGGTTCATAGAATGGAAGTCGCCCGCTCTGCAGCAAATCTACTTTGGATTGGTCGGTATCAATTCCGACAACCTCAAAACCAAGAGAGGACATACATGCTGCATGGGTAGCTCCAAGATAGCCACAACCTATTACTGAGAGCTTGAGCGTCATGGGTGCGAGTCTAAGGCAAGAACTATTTAATCTCCCCGCATGGATTTTCATCCGCGGTGCGAGTCTTAAATTTATCGACGATTACTGGCGTAGGTTTTGCTGAAGCGCTGGCAGTTGGTGTCGGGGTGACTTCATCAACGAGAGGAAGGTCATCTCTAACGCGTGTCCACAAATCCGCGCCCAGCACTTCATCCCAAATCACCACTGATAACCCGTCATATCGACCATTTGCATTAGAGAGTGGAACAGTGAGAGTGCGCACATTTCCAGAAGAGAGGTTCTTCATCTGTTTTGCCAGCGTCAATAAATCATTTGGTGCTAGCCCAGCGTCTAACTTAACGCTAGCAAGTGAAGCGTTAATGAAGTTCTTTAACTTAAATGGATTTAAGAGAGTTCCACTACTAGTTGCCTTGCGCATGACCGCACTCATAAATTGTTGCTGCCTCGCCATACGTCCAATATCTCCACGGCCATCGAAGTCTCTAGTTCGAACATACTTGAGAGACTCAATACCATCGAGTGTATGGACTCCAGCACTTAACACTAAGTGACTTTGTGGATCGTCAATATTTACCTTGGTACAAACCTCAATACCACCGAGTGCATCAACGATTCCTGCAAAACCGGCAAAGCTGACCTCAACATAATGATCAATCTTGATCGAGGTTGCAAGTTCAATTGTTTCAATAAGAAGTGGTGCACCACCGTATGAGAAAGCAGAATTCAATTTTCCAAGGCGCGCAGAGACCATAGTTTTCTGATCGCTACTGCTGATGTGCTCCGGAATTGTTACCAAGCTATCCCGTGGAAGAGAGATGATGTAAGCGCGATCACGTGATTTACTTAAGTGAATCAAGAGCATGGTGTCAGAGCGACCACCAGCTGCAGTTGCGGTAGAGCCCACGCGAAGTGCACGCATCTGCTCTTTAGTCAGACCTTCTCGCGTATCCGAGCCAACAAGGAGATAATTCTCCGCTTTAGAAGTCTTCTCTGGTCGATCGTCGAGTGAATCAAAGACATTGATACGGGCAATCGAACTGCTGACTTGTCCAAGCCCAAAGGAAGATACGGAAGAAACGAGCACGATAGCAACGGAGAGTGAGGTAATTATCCGTATAGCTCGTGTTGATTTCACGGCGTAAGACTACTTGGGCGATAGCGTAGAGGTGTTATGACATCGCCGAACGCCTCGTTACCTGCCTCACCAGGCATTAGCGTGATTTTGCCTGTGCTTAATGAGCAGGCGCACTTAGAAGATTCAATACGAGCCATACTCTCTCAGAATTATCTGGGAAAGTTCGAAGTCATTTTGGCACTTGGCCCCTCACGAGATTCCACAAATGAGATTGCACGCTCTCTTGCCGCAGAAGATGCGCGAGTGATCCTTGTTGAAAATCCTTCAGGTCGAACTGCCGCCGGACTTAATATTGCTCTTAACGCGTCAACTCAAGATGTCGTAGTGCGCGTTGATGCTCATGCAGAGATTCCAAATAACTATCTCCAATTAGTAGTCGAAATACTTCACGAATCTGGTGCAGTCAATGTCGGTGGCGTAATGGGCGCTGAAGGGATTACATTCTTTGAAAGTGCGGTCGCTGCGGCAATGTGCAGCCCATTTGGTGTTGGCGGATCTAGATTTCATACCGGTGGTAAGGCAGGATTTGTAGACACTGTCTATCTTGGAGCATTTATCCGGCAAGCTGTTGTTGATGTAGGCGGATTTGATGAACGATTTATCCGTGCCCAAGATTGGGAGCTTAACTACAGACTTCGAGAAGATGGTGGGACAATTTACTTTGATCCTAGACTTCACGTGACATATCGCCCACGTTCTAATTTTAGAAAATTAGCTAAGCAATATTATGAATATGGAAGATGGCGTCGAGTGATAGCTCGCAAATATCCGCAAACAATTAATTACAGATATTTAGCGCCACCACTTGCTCTGATTGGTACTGCGCTCTCACTTGTGGCCGGGAGTATCTTAGATCCATCTCTCTATCTACCGGCTGCTACCTACATCACATTTATTGCAATCACCCCACTCTTCATCTCAAAGAATCTGGCTCACTATCCGCTTCTCGTCTTTATTCTTCCAACGATGCACTTTTCGTGGGGACTTGGCTTCCTTACCTCGCCACGAAAGCTAGTTCCAGACTCTCTAAGGTAACCTTCACTCATATGAGTACTCCTGTGACTGTATATGAGCCATTTCGCGCTGGGTTGCCCCCAATGCGTCAATACCTTCGCTCACTCTGGTCTCGCCGCCACTTTATCGCTGAGTTCTCACGCTCTGAATTACGCGAACAGAACTATGGATCAGTCTTCGGACAACTCTGGCTTGTCCTTAATCCACTCTTGCTTTCTGGTGTTTATTTTCTTTTAATTTACATTATCGGTGGAGCCAGTGATGCAAATAGATATGTACATCTGACTTCTAGCCTCTTTTTCTTCTATCTCATTGCAAATAGTTTGACTGGGGGAGTCAAGTCGATTACAGCAGGACAGCGCTTGATTATGAATACCGCCTTTCCTCGCATCATGCTCCCAATATCTGCCTCCGTCATTGCAATCTTTAAATTTATTCCGACACTTATAGTCTTCTTTGCAGTGCGCACTATCGTCGGAGCTCCATATTCCTGGCAGATGCTCTGGGCTCTTCCTATCTTTCTCCTTGGTGTCTTCATGGGGCTAGGAATGGCTATTTCAATCTCATGCACCAATGTGTACTTCAGAGATATAGCAAGTCTGCTTCCCTACATCACCCGCAGTTTGATCTATCTCTCTCCGATTCTTTATGAAGCGTCAGCGCTCTCTGAAAAGATGCGTACTCTCGAGATTGCAAACCCCATTTTCAATCTCTTAGATGCGTGGTCACAAGTAATGGTCTATGCCCAGGCTCCAAGTTCATCTTCAATCCTGATCAGTCTGGCCTGGGCAACGCTTATATTTTTTGTTGGTACATATTTCTTCTTGTCGAGGGAGCGTGATTTCGCTGTCCGTCTCTAGCACCCACCCGCATCACAGCATTGCAGTCTCCGTGCAATCTGTCGGACTGACATATACAACATCTGTTGATAAAAAGCCTACGCTTAAAGCACGAGTAAAAAGTTTTGGTAGAAGTGGGAAATTCTCTCGCACCGTCAATGCACTCGATGATGTAAGTATCGATGTGCATTACGGAACAGTGTTGGGAATCATCGGCTCAAACGGTGCTGGTAAATCATCTCTGATGCGCGTTATCTCAGGGATCGTCCCTCCATCACAAGGTCGCATTGAAGTCTATGGTTCTGTAAGTACCTTGCTTGCTCTAGGTGTTGGATTTAACGCATCCCTTACAGGACGTGAGAATGTTTATCTTGGCGGTCTTGCCGCAGGCATGACGCGCGCAGAGATTGATAATCAGTTTGATGAAATTGCAGAATTTTCTGAGCTAGGTGAGGCCATTGACTCTCCCATGCGTACCTATTCCTCGGGTATGTATGCTCGGTTGGCATTTTCAGTAGCCGCAACAGTCAAGCCGGATATTCTAATTATCGACGAAGCACTGAGTACGGGTGATGCGCGCTTTAAACAGAAGAGCCTGAACCGAATTAAAGAACTCCGCACCGAAGATCGTGCACTGATTCTAGTCAGCCATGCTCTGGCTACGATTGAAGATATTTGCAATGAAGTCATCTGGCTAGATAAAGGAAAGATGATGGCTCGTGGAAAGCCGGCTGAAATTTTGGCTGCGTATCGCGAGTATATGCATGTACGAAAGAGCGCATCTTCTGATGAGGATGTCTAAGAATTTTCTAGCTCTTTTAATCACCGCACTTATTTCAAGTGCAGTTCCAGCGCAAGCGATTGAAATTCCACCGACATTTGAATTCACCGGCAATGGCTACGGACATGGCGTTGGAATGAGTCAAATAGGAGCGAAGGCGCGCGCCGTAAGTGGTGAGAGCGCTACGGCAATTCTCAATTATTACTATAAAGATGTCCTGATTGCACCCTATGTTGATACACATACAATCCGCGTCAACATCGCTCATCTTGTTAAGTCCGTTGCTTTCACGACTCATACACCTGGAGC
>CANLFL010000017.1 GCA_947489825.1 Candidatus Nanopelagicaceae bacterium | reverse complement strand
GGCAATCTTAAAGGCAGCACTTATTCGCCAAGAGACTCGTGGTTCGCATTGGCGAGCAGATTTTCCAGAGACCAGTGATCTTTGGCGCAATCGCATTATTCAAAAGTTGGATCAGAGCGGAAATTGGCATACCGAATATCAGGAGGTTAAGTAATGGTTGATCTTGATCTTATTCGAAGAGCTTTAGCTGAAGATTTAGCAGGAGGACAAGACATTACCTCTGTCGCAACTGTCTCTGGCAGTGAAAGTGTTGTTGCAGATTTTGTTGCTCGCAAAGCAGGAGTTATTGCTGGAGTCGAGATGGCTGAAGCCACACTGCGTGAAGTCGGTGTTACAGAAATTCAAGTACACCTCAAAGATGGCGATGCAGTTAAGGCTGGTTCGATTGTAATGACTGTGCGCGGTGATACTCGGGCAATTTTATTAGCAGAACGCACAGCACTTAATTTTCTTGGCCACCTTGGCGGAATTGCAACCCTGACGCACATCTGGGTTGAAGCAATTGCTGGCACCACATGTACAATTAGAGATACTCGTAAGACAACTCCCGGAATGCGACTACTTGAAAAAGCTGCAGTCGTTGCAGGTGGCGGTGCTAATCATCGTTTATCACTGAGCGATGCTGCACTGATAAAAGATAATCACATTGCAGCAGCTGGGGGAGTTAGCGCAGCATTTTCAAAGGTGCGAGCAGCATTCCCAGAAGCGCTCATTGAGATCGAAGTTGACTCTCTTGAGCAGCTTAAGGAAGTTGCCACCCAAAGCCCAGACTTGGTTCTGCTCGACAATATGACACCTGATCAATGTAGAGAGGCCGTTGCATTTGTTGCTGGGCGTTTTAAGTTAGAGGCATCAGGGGGAATTTCACTAGAGAACGCTCGGGCCTACGCCCAATCTGGTGTGGATTATTTAGCGATTGGTGCGCTGACACATTCAGCACCTGTTTTAGATATTGGTCTAGATATGAACTTGGAAATATGAAGTTACCAATATGAAGTTATCAATGAGAGTGGAGTATTCATGCTGTTAACAATCGATGTGGGTAATACCAACTCCGTCTTAGGTTTATTTGATGGAAAAGATCTCATTAAGTCATGGCGCGTCAAGACCGACCCACGCTCTACCTCTGATGAGATGTCACTTCAAATAAACGCCCTCGTGCAGGGATACACAATCTCTGGGCTCTCTATCTGTTCAACAGTTCCAGCAACGCTACGAGAACTTCGCACGATGATTGCGACATATTTCTCTGATCTTCCAACAACTATTGTTGAGCCAGGTACTAAGACCGGCGTTCCTCTATTAGTTGATAATCCAAAAGAGATTGGCGCAGATCGCATCGTTAATACTCTTGCAGCACACACTCTCTACGGTGGTCCAGCTATCGTTGTAGATTTTGGAACTTCCACCAACCTTGATGTGGTCTCGCCCAAGGGCGAATTCTTAGGAGGAGCACTTGCTCCAGGAATCGAGATCTCTGTCGATGCACTTGCTGCACGTGCTGCTCAACTTCGCAAAGTCGAATTGATCCGTCCTAAGAATGCAATCGGTAAGAACACAGTTGAGGCTCTGCAATCAGGAACAATCTTTGGATTTGCTGGACAAGTTGATCGCCTGGTAGAAAAAATCACCGCTGAGTTGGCTTTGAGCTATGACCAAGCACCCACTGTCATTGCAACCGGCGGATTAGCCCCACTTGTTATTGATGTCAGCGAGTCAATTGATGAATACGAGCCTGATTTAACACTGATTGGATTGCGCCTTATTCACGAGAAAAATATCTAAAAGGTAGACTGCCGATCCTATGAGTACGCAACCACCAGCACCGGCTGAAGACGACCTCCCAGAACAACTGCGGATTCGTCGTGAAAAGCGCGCCCATTTGATTGAGCGTGGAGTCGATCCATACCCAGTTGCTGTCGCACGCACACATACTCTTAAAGAGGTTCGCGAGAAGTACGTAGCGTTAGAGATAGACACTGCAACAGGGGATCAAGCATCTCTTACAGGGCGAATTATCTTTAAGCGCGATACTGGAAAGCTCTGTTTTGCAACGTTGCGTGAAGGAGATGGCACCGAGCTTCAAGCGATGCTCTCTCTCGACAAAGTTGGGCAAGAACAACTTGATGCATGGAAGAGCGATATAGATCTTGGAGATATCGTCAGCGTTACTGGTGAGATAATTACATCAAAGCGCGGAGAGCTATCACTCCTTGCAGATTCATGGACGATGGCATCTAAATCTCTTCGACCTCTGCCAAATGATCACAAGCCGATGTCTGAAGAGACTCGCGTGCGTATGCGTTATGTCGATCTCATCGTTAGACCAGAAGCTCGCACAGTTGCGCGTTTGCGCCCACAGGTGATGCGCTCACTTCGCGAAACATTTACCAATCAAGAATTTATCGAAGTTGAAACCCCTATGTTGCAAGTGATGCACGGTGGAGCTGCAGCACGACCATTTAAGACATTTTCAAATGCCTACGACATTGACCTCTTCCTACGTATTGCACCTGAGCTCTTCCTTAAGCGATGTGTAGCAGGTGGCCTCGAGCGGGTATTTGAAATTAACCGTAACTTCCGTAATGAAGGTGCTGATTCATCACACTCACCAGAGTTTGCAATGATTGAGACGTATCAGGCATATGGCGATTGGAGATCGATCGCAGATCTCACACGTTCCTTAGTGCAAAATGCAGCGATGGCAATCTCTGGTTCGCATGTAGTGACACACCTTGATGGACGTCAGGCAGATCTAGGTGGGCAGTGGAGAGAAATTTCTCTTTACGATGCCATCTCTGAAGGCGTAGGAGAAACCGTCACAGCCCTTACCCCTATTGAAGAATTGAAGAAATTCGCTACCAAGCTTGGAATCAAGATCGATCCAAAGTGGATTACGGGCAAGCTGGCAGAAGAGATCTTTGAACACGTTGCTCAGGATAAATTGGTTGAACCAACATTTGTTACGGGATATCCAGTAGATACCTCTCCACTTGTCCGTGCACACCGTGAGATTCCTGGAGTTGCCGAAAAGTGGGATCTCTATGTTGATGGATTCGAACTTGCGACCGGATATTCAGAGCTTATCGATCCAGTTATTCAGCGCGAGCGTTTGCTAGAACAAGCAGCACTTGGTGCAAACGGTGATCTCGAAGCAATGCAACTCGATGAAGATTTCTTACGCGCGATGGAGTTTGGAATGCCTCCGATGGGTGGAATGGGCATGGGCGTTGATCGATTGTTGATGGCACTTACAGGACTTGGAATTCGCGAAACAATTTTGTTCCCACTTGTTAAGCCTGAGGTTGATTAGTGTCTATTGAAATTCGCCCAGCTCGCACAAAAGATATTCCAGGTATCCGCGCTCTCATTGATACATACACACTCGGTGGACGTCTTCTCAATAAAGAGACAGTGATGCTCTATGAAGATGTTCAGGAATTTACAGTTGCAGTCGAAGGTGAAGATTTAGTTGGTTGCGGAGCGCTCCACGTTCTCTGGGAGGATCTTGCAGAAGTTCGCACAGTTGCAGTTCTTGATCGTCTTAAAGGTCAAGGTGTGGGACATAAAATTCTTGAAACAATTATTGAACGTGCGCGCGTGGTCGGAGTTCAACGAATCTTCTGCCTCACCTTTGAAACTCAATTTTTTGGCCGCCATGGTTTTCAAGAAATTCATGGAACCCCCGTCGATCCTGATGTCTACTCAGAGCTTTTACGTTCTTATGACATAGGCGTCGCCGAATTCCTCGATCTCGAGTCGGTCAAGCCCAATACCCTCGGCAATACCCGGATGCTCAAGGTTCTCTAGACGTTTTGCCCTATGTTTAGGGCTAGATAGCGACCCTTTTTGGGAATATCGCCCCCAGATCTGGGGTTCTAACTCTGTAGCTATCTTCACCTCGCGCCATTCATGGGCGAAGTTATAGGCTATCTAGTAGTTACCCAGCAGAGAACCGTAGAAAAGAGGCCCACCGATGTTTGAGCGCTTTACCGACCGAGCCCGACGTGTAGTCGTCTTGGCTCAAGAAGAAGCACGTATGCTCAATCATAATTACATCGGCACTGAACACATTCTTCTCGGTCTCATTCACGAAGGTGAAGGCGTTGCTGCAAAAGGTCTTGAATCACTCGGCATCTCACTCGAAGCAGTTCGTGCACAAGTTGAAGAGATCATCGGACAAGGCCAGCAAGCTCCATCAGGACATATTCCATTTACTCCACGTGCCAAGAAAGTTCTCGAACTCTCACTCCGTGAAGCACTTCAACTTGGACATAATTACATTGGTACAGAACACATTCTCCTTGGACTTATCCGTGAAGGCGAAGGCGTTGCAGCACAGGTACTTGTAAAGCTTGGCGCAGATCTCAATCGCGTACGCCAGCAAGTAATTCAACTTCTCTCCGGATACCAAGGTAAAGAAGCGGTCACACAGGGTGGACCTGCAGAAGGAACCCCGGCAACATCTTTGGTACTCGATCAATTCGGACGCAACCTCACAGCGGCAGCGCGTGAAGGAAAGCTTGATCCTGTCATTGGTAGAGAAACTGAAATTGAGCGCGTCATGCAAGTTCTTTCACGTCGTACAAAAAATAATCCAGTTCTTATCGGTGAACCTGGCGTTGGAAAGACTGCAGTCGTTGAGGGTCTAGCGCAAGCAATTGCAAAGAATGATGTACCTGAAACTCTTAAAGATAAGCAGGTCTACTCACTTGATCTAGGTGCACTCGTAGCTGGTTCTCGCTACCGTGGAGATTTTGAAGAGCGCCTCAAGAAGGTACTCAAAGAGATCAAAACCCGTGGCGACATCATTCTCTTTATCGATGAAATTCACACACTTGTTGGCGCAGGCGCTGCAGAAGGTGCGATCGATGCTGCCAGCATCTTGAAGCCAATGCTTGCTCGCGGTGAACTCCAGACAATCGGTGCAACGACCCTTGATGAGTATCGTAAGCACGTTGAAAAGGATGCCGCTCTTGAGCGTCGCTTCCAACCAATTCAGGTGAAAGAGCCATCAGTTGCTCACACCATTGAAATTTTGAGGGGTCTTCGCGATCGTTACGAAACCCATCACCGTGTATCTATTACAGATGGCGCACTTGCAGCTGCTGCAAATATGGCAGATCGTTATGTTTCAGATCGCTTCTTGCCAGATAAGGCGATCGACCTTATCGATGAGGCAGGATCACGTCTTCGTATTAAGCGAATGACAGCTCCTGCCGAACTCCGCGAATTCGATGAGAAGATCGCAGCAGCTCGTAAGGCGAAAGAATCTGCAATTGACGGCCAAGACTTTGAAGGTGCGGCAGCTCTCCGCGATAAGGAGAAATCTCTTATTGAAGAGCGCACTGCAGCAGAGAAGAATTGGAAGGCGACCGATCTAGATAAGGTCACCGAAGTTGATGAAGAACTTATTGCTCAAGTTCTCTCAGCATCTACAGGAATTCCTGTCTTCAAACTTACTGAAGAAGAGACTGCGCGACTTCTTCGTATGGAAGATGAACTTCATCGTCGCGTGATTGGCCAAGATCAAGCGATCAAGGCGCTCTCACAAGCAATTCGCCGTACACGCGCTGGGTTAAAAGATCCAAAGCGTCCTGGCGGTTCATTTATCTTCGCCGGCCCATCAGGAGTTGGAAAGACTGAACTCTCACGCACCCTTGCCTCATTCCTCTTTGGAGATGAGAGCGCACTGATTCAACTCGATATGTCTGAATATTCTGAGCGCCACACAGCCTCACGCCTCTTTGGTGCACCTCCAGGGTATGTCGGCTATGACGAAGGCGGTCAGCTCACAGAGAAGGTACGTCGCCGTCCATTCTCAGTTGTTCTCTTTGATGAGGTAGAAAAGGCTCACCCAGATATCTTTAACTCACTTCTTCAGGTTCTCGAAGATGGTCGCCTCACAGATTCACAAGGCCGCACTGTAGATTTCAAGAACACTGTCATTATCATGACAACAAACCTTGGTACGCGCGACATTTCAAAGGGTCAGGGACTTGGCTTTGCAAACTCTGGTGACGACCTCACTAATTACGAGCGAATGAAGGCAAAGGTCAGTGATGAACTTAAGTCACATTTCCGCCCAGAATTCCTCAACCGTATCGATGATGTGATCGTCTTCCACCAGCTCACTAAAGAGCAGATCATCTCCATCGTTGATCTCATGATTGTAAATCTTGATGATCGCTTAAAGGCAAAAGATATGGGAATCGAACTTACGCAAGGTGCTAAGGATCTCTTGGCTGCTCGTGGTTACGATCCACTTCTTGGCGCACGTCCATTGCGTCGAGTTATTCAGCGCGAGATTGAAGATTCACTCTCTGAGCGCATTCTCTTCGGCGAACTCAAAGCTGGCGAGATCATTGTTGTAGATGTTGATGGTGATGGTCCTGATGCCACATTTACATTTACCGGAGCTCCAAAGGCAACCATGCCTGACTCTCCAGAGGATCTTGCAGAAGCACCTACTGCGTAAAGTTAATTACTTTGCTTTTCGTTTTTGCGCAGCTTTGCTCACTGCTTTTTTTCTTGTAGCTTTGCCAGAAGTTGAACTCTTGCTCTGCTTTTTCTTACTCATATTTTTGCTTTCAAGAATCCTGGCAGGAATCGGCACCTCTGGAATGACGAGTTTGCTGATATCCATCCCCGAATCTTGCACTAAGAGGGGTGATAGCGGGGGGTGATTTGAGGGGTAAACCACTCAAAATTTGTGGGAGCGCTCCTTGTGTGAGGCTATGGGAGTTTCTTCCCAGGATTGAGAATTCCTTTGGGGTCAAAGGCTTTTTTGATTGAGCGCTGTAGTTCGATAACCGCAGGCGAGAGTTCATTGGCTGCAAAGCTCTGCTTAATTGAGCCGATGCCATGTTCACCTGAAGCGGTTCCCCCAAGGCTCTGTGCAATCTCAACGATCTCTCCAAAGGCTGCGATCGCACGTTTTTCGGCATCGAGATCACCATGATCATGAACGATTGTGGGATGCATATTTCCATCACCGGCATGGCCGAATATGCCGATAGTCAGGTTGTATTTGGTTGCAACTCCTTCAACGCGTTCGACAAGCTCTGCAATCTTTGAAATCGGAACCGCAACATCATCAAGAAGCGTGGCACCCAGCCTTTCCAACGCTGGATAAGCAAGTTTACGTACTCGAATAAATTCAACTGCATCGGCTGCTTCGGTAGATGCAGCGCCATCGATCATCTCAAAACTCTTACAGAGTGCGAGTACTTCATCTGCTAGCTCTTGATCCTCATCAAGTTGCATCAGAAGTACCGAACCTGCAACTTCAAATCCCAGTGGATGCCAGGCTTCAACAGCCTTCAACGTTGTCTGATCAATAATCTCAAGCATTGAAGGTTTAAATCTTAAGAGTGCTGCAGCTGCAGCAGCAGCGTTCTTAATGTTGGGAAAAGTTGCGATAATTGTTGCTGGGGTGGCAGGACGCACAGCTAGGCCGACTACGAGTTCTGTAATAATTCCCAGTGTTCCTTCAGAGCCAATCATTAAACGCGTGAGATCAAGAGTTGTAACAGCCTTTTTCGTAGTACTTCCGAGTTGGATCACTTGGCCATCTGCCATCACAACAGTTAGTGCGCGAACATGGGCGGAGGTAACGCCGTACTTCACACAACACATGCCACCGGCATTTGTCGCGGCATTTCCGCCGATTGTTGACCAATCTCTACTCGCAGGATCTGGGAGATAGGCAAGGCCATGTTCCTCTGCAGCCTTATCTAAATCGAGGTTAATTACACCAGCTTCAACACGTGCAATGAGATTAGTTGTATCAAGTTCAATGATCTTATTCATCTTCTCAAGTGAGATTACAAGCGAAGATGATGTTGCATTGGCTCCACCTGATAGACCACTGCCAGCCCCTCGCGGAACAACGGGAATGTTATGTTCATTGGCGTAGGCAACTGCCTTTGCGACTTCCTCCGTTGATTTAGCAAGCAAAACAATCGCAGCTGCCTCGTGCGGAGCAAAGGGTGCTTGATCTTTTGAGTAAGAGAGAGTGACTTGCGCATCGGTGATCAGGGAAGCGCTAGCGCCTAATACTGCGCGCAGCCCTGCCTCATGATCCATTTGCAAATTTTACCTGTAAATCAGCTCTGTGGAAGAGAGAATCGTTGTCCCTTTTGCGCGACAACTAAGCCATCTTCGAGCAAAGTCAGAAGCAGGAGCCGTAGTGGGTACCTCAACTCCATCGAGCCAAGAGAAATATCCAGAGATATCCCCAAGATTTTCTAAATTTCAGCATCTTGTCAGTGAGTTATCTACCTTGCGCCATATGGACATTCGTCAACCATCTTCAATTCCAACTCGTGCTTCTGACTACGTAAGTGCAGAGAAGAAGATTGAAAAAATGGATATCGAGGTCACATATGGGCCGATTGCGCATCTTATGAAGGATACAACCATCGAGGAGATATGGATTAATTCTCCTGAAAGAATTTTTGTAGCACGTGGCGGAAAGAGTGAATTAACAAATTTAATGCTCAATGCTGGGGATGTAAGACAACTCATCGATCGAATACTCATGTGGAGTGGTCGACGCATTGATCTCGCATCACCATTTGTTGATGCACAACTTCCGGATGGGAGCAGATTACATGTGGTAATCCCAGAGATTACAGCTGAGCATTGGTGTATAAATATACGAAAGCATTTGATGCGCAGTTTGGGTATTCGCGAATTAGCTGACAGAGGAATGATGAGTCATGAAATTGCCACTCTACTAATCCGTAGCGTTAAGTTAGGAATGAATATTCTTGTATCGGGCGGAACCCAATCGGGTAAAACAACCCTTCTCAATTCACTCGTCTCACAAACTCCTGTCCAAGAACGTGTGATAACTATCGAAGAAGTCTTCGAACTCAAGCCACAACTGCCTGATGTCGTTGCGATGCAGGTAAGAACGGCGAATCTACAAGGCGGCGGAGAAATTCCTATGAGGCGCTTAATTAAGGAAGCACTACGCATGCGCCCCTCTCGACTGATTGTTGGTGAAGTTCGAGAAGCAGAGGCACTGGATCTATTGATTGCTCTGAACTCAGGTCTCCCAGGGATGGGCACGATTCATGCAAATTCATCGCGCGATGCGATTATCAAACTTCAGACTCTTCCATTACTGGCCGGAGAAAACATCTCACATAAGTTCATCGCACCCACAGTTGCATCAGCTCTAGATCTTATTGTTCAAGTCAAGCTCAATAGTGAGGGCCTGAGAAGAATTCTTGAAGTTTGTTGGGTAACTGGGCGATACGAAAATGATCGAGCCGAGATTGAAACATTGTGGTCCTGGAATGGTGAGGAGTATGTCAGGGGAGTTGCCACAGCATTTCCAATCGATCAATGGTGGGTTGCAGCATGAGTCTGAGAGCACTCGATCATGCAGCGTGCTAAAGGTCTAGCGCCTTTTCTTCTTTCATTCAGTTGCTGCTTTCTTGCGGTCTATCTTCTGACAGCATCGTCATTACTTGCGAGTGCATTCTCTCTGCTAGCAATCGCATTTACACATGTTGTTGTCAATAATCGTAAAGGAAAACATGAGCTTGAAGTCAGCGCTTCATGGCCCGAGGTCATCGATCACTTAGTTTCAGCAATTCAATCTGGAATGTCGTTGACCGAGGCCCTGACAGAACTTTCAACTCGAGGTCCGGTAGTAATGCGGCCAGCATTTTCTAATTTTAAATCTCAAGTTTTTGAAGATGGGAACTTTGATCAGGGAATTCAATATCTCGCAGGGCATTTCAAGAGTCATGCGAGTGACCAGATATTTCAGGCTCTCTTGATCTCGAAGTCGTTGGGAGGAAGCGAGCTTCTCTCGATCTTGAGAACATTGGGAAACTTCCTTCGTGAGGATCTAGCACTGCGAAATGAAATCGCCATCAAGCAATCGTGGATCAAGAACTCTGCTCATCTCTCCTCTGCCGCACCTTGGTTGTTACTACTTTTATTGGCGATGCAACCATCTACCGTTGAGGCATTCTCTACAGTGACCGGGGCAGGAATTCTATTTATTGGTCTATGTATGACCGTGCTGGCATATATCTGGATGACGTTTCTTAGTAGATTGCCAAGTGTTCCACGTGTTTTCAGCGGCGATAGATGATTTCACTTCTCCCTTCATTCTTACTATCAATCATTGCCGTATCGCTTCTAGTCCTTGGTGAAAATCCTGGTCTCGAGGTGAAGAAAATTGCGGGAAGAACAAAAGACCGTTCTTTAGTCAAGAGCCGAATGTATGAGTTAAACCGAGGAAGCCAGGGAGAATATGAGGAATTTCGCTATCTTCAAATTCTCTACACCTCAATCTCAGCACTAGTTATCTTTGCACTATCTTCACTAAGTCATCAATCTCTCGTTGCGACTGCATTTCTCAGCATAAGTATTGCAACTGCCTCATATCTCTATGCCGATCGAACACTCACGACCGCAGTGAAGAAACAGCGGAGTGTAATCGAAGCAGAGTTTCCAGCAATAGTTGAGATGCTTACTTTAGC
>CANLFL010000016.1 GCA_947489825.1 Candidatus Nanopelagicaceae bacterium | reverse complement strand
CGATGCGGTTGATCTTGTCAGCATAGGCTGGACCAATTCCGCGACCTGTTGTTCCGATCTTTGATTTACCAAGGAAGCGCTCAGTCACCTTATCGATGGTGCGGTGATACGGCGTAATCAAGTGCGCATTGGTTGAGATAACAAGTTTTGAACAATCGATTCCACGATCAGTTAAACCCTTAATCTCTTCCAGCAGAACGCCTGGATCAATGACAACACCGTTACCGATTACCGGCACGACATTGGGAGAGAGAATTCCTGATGGCAGAAGATGCAACGCATATTTCTGATCACCAATAACAACAGTGTGTCCTGCGTTATTGCCGCCTTGATAGCGAACTACATAATCAACGCGATCGCCAAGGATGTCGGTAGCTTTACCCTTGCCCTCATCGCCCCACTGTGCTCCCAGCAGAACTAATGCAGGCATAGTTAAAACCTCTCCCCTTGTTTATGAATCAATATTACTTGCGAAGTGATGTTCCTGTAGAACGAAGATCTTCACATCCAGCAACTACACGTGCAGCCATTCCAGCCTCGCCCGCCTTGCCCCATGCACGTGGGTCGTACGCCTTCTTATTTCCAACTTCGCCATCAATCTTCAAAACACCGTCGTAGTTCTTGAACATGTGTTCAACAACTGGACGTGTGAATGCGTATTGAGTATCGGTATCGATATTCATCTTGATCACACCGTAATCAAGTGATTCGCGGATCTCTGAAAGAAGTGAACCAGAACCACCGTGGAAAACAAGGTCCATAGGCTTACTTCCGGCTGCAAGTCCAAGCTTTGCTGAGACTGCTTCCTGAAGAGTCTTCAGAATCTTTGGCTGCAAGACAACGTTTCCTGGCTTGTAGACACCGTGAACGTTTCCGAATGTTGCAGCAACCATGTAACGGGCAGCGGCATCGTTACCGAGAGTTTCAAGTGTGAGGAGTGCGTCCTCTGGTGTTGAGTACAACTTGGCATCGTGCTTTGCCTCAATGCCATCTTCTTCGCCACCGACAACGCCGATTTCGATTTCAAGAATTGTGCGAGCAGAAACTGATTTTACAAGAAGCTCTTTTGCGACCTTCATATTCTCAGGCATATCAACTGCTGATCCATCCCACATATGTGAGCTGAATAGCGGTGCTTTGCCATCTTTAATGCGCTGTGCGCCGATTTCAAGAAGTGGACGCATGTAGCCATCGAGCTTTTCAGCTGGGCAGTGATCTGTATGGATTGCAATATTGACGTTGTAATTCTTTGCAACGACGTGTGCGAACTCTGCGAGCGCAACTGCGCCATCAACCATGTTTTTTACTGTGGAGCCAGATGCATATTCAGCACCGCCCCAAGAAAATTGAATAATTCCATCTGATTCTGCTTCTGCGAATCCGCGAAGTGCAGCGATGATGGTCTGTGATGATGAGACGTTGATTGCAGGGTATGCAAATGCGCCAGCTTTCGCGCGATCCAACATCTGGCCGTAAATTTCAGGGGTTGCAATTGGCATTGTGACTCCAGATTATGCTCGGTTGCTCGCAGAGTATTGATCGCGAGTTGTAATCCTTCGCCGAGCGCGCCATTGGGTCGACTTCGGGCTTACGGCTAATCCAACCACTTACCTGGGGGTATGAAAAATCGCCATGCGACCGGGGAGGCGATTGCCTTGGCCACATGGCGATTATTGATCGATTTCTAGCCTTGGGACGGCTAGATCAGCGATCTCATGGATGAAGCATCTTCTGGAGGAAGGCGATCAGGGCAGCCAATAGAGCAGGGCTGGCAAGGATCTTGAGCAGGATTGCGAAGAGGGCGGTCAACATTGTTATTTCCAATCGGTCGGTGAGGTATGTGGGCTAGCAAGGTGGGCAAAGATAGACAGTGCGAGTAATCTCAACGGTTATGACCGCAACACCTGTTGATAGTTCTGGCGATTCCATTGAGAACCTCGGCAACGAGAGTCGCCAATTTCCACCGAGTGCAGAATTTGCCGCCCAAGCCAATGCCAAGGCTGATATCTACACAACGGCTGATGCAGACCGTTTAGCTTTCTGGGAGACACAAGCGCGCGAATTAATGTGGGATCAACCATGGAGCTCAGTCCTTGATTGGCAAGTTCCTTATGCCAAATGGTTTGTTGGCGGAAAACTCAATGCATCAGTCAACGCACTTGATCGCCATGTTGCGCAAGGTCGCGGCAGCCGCGTTGCATTTCACTTTGAAGGCGAACCAGGTGATACCCGAACTATTACTTACGCGCAATTATTAGTTGATGTAAAGAAAGCTGCCAACGCACTGACAGAAATTGGCGTCAAGGCCGGCGATCGTGTTGCTATCTATATGCCGATGATTCCAGAGGCAGCCGTTGCGATGTTGGCATGTGCGCGTATTGGTGCTGCGCACTCTGTGGTCTTTGGTGGATTTTCAGCCGAAGCGCTTCTTTCTCGTATTCAAGATGCAGATGCAAAACTTGTCATCACAGCAGATGGTGGATTTAGGAAAGGTGCAGCATTTGCCCTCAAGCCTGCAGTAGATGAAGCGCTTAAGGGAAAGACCAATGTAGAGAAGGTTCTTGTTGTACAGCGCACCAAACAAGAGACAGCATGGAATAGCACTACCGATATTTGGTGGCATGAGATTGTCGATCGCCAGAGCGCAGAACATGTGGCTGAAAGCTTTGATGCCGAGCACCCGCTCTTTATCTTGTACACATCAGGCACAACAGCAAAACCAAAGGGAATTTTCCATACAACAGGCGGATATCTCACGCAGGCCGCCTTTACTCATCGCGCAGTCTTTGACCTCAAACCAGAGTCAGATGTGTACTGGTGTACCGCAGATGTTGGTTGGATTACCGGCCACTCATACGTTGTTTATGGGCCACTGATTAACGGTGCGACACAAGTGATCTACGAAGGAACCCCTGATACCCCACATAAGGGCCGCATGTTCGAAATCATTGCTAAATACGGGGTCACAATTTTGTATACAGCGCCCACACTTATCCGTACATGGATGAAGTGGGGAGATGAATTCCCACAAGCACATAACCTCTCAACGCTTCGCCTCCTTGGATCTGTAGGAGAGCCAATTAACCCTGAAGCGTGGATGTGGTACCGCGAAGTTATCGGTGGCAACCGTTGTCCAATCGTTGATACATGGTGGCAGACCGAAACCGGTGCAATCATGATTTCGCCGCTACCTGGTGTAACAAGTACTAAGCCAGGTTCTGCAATGTCAGCGATTCCAGGAATCAGTACAAAAGTTGTTGATGACAATGGTGTTGCAGTTCCTAACGGACATGGTGGTTATTTGATTCTTGATAAGCCATGGCCATCGATGCTCCGTGGTGTGTGGGGCGAGGATCAGCGATACCGCGAAAATTACTGGTCACGCTTTGATGGAATCTACTTTGCTGGAGATGGTGCAAAACTCGATAACGATGGCGCTATCTGGTTACTTGGTCGCGTGGATGATGTAATGAATGTTTCTGGCCACCGCATCTCTACAACTGAAGTGGAGTCAGCACTTGTCTCACACGAGGCAGTGGCTGAAGCTGCTGTTGTTGGTGCTGCAGATGAGATGACAGGGCAAGGAATTGTTGCCTTCGTTATTCTGCGTACTGGTATCGAACATGCCAACGGTGATGCTCTAGTTAAGGAGCTACGCGCTCACGTCACTAAAGAAATTGGGGCAATCGCTCGCCCGCGTCAGATTATGGTCGTTAATGAGCTACCAAAGACGCGAAGTGGCAAGATTATGCGCCGCCTTCTTAAAGATGTTGCAGAAAATCGTGCAGTTGGAGATGCAACAACACTGGCAGATCCCAATGTAATGAAGCTCATTGCAGAAGGTCTACATTCTTCTAAGGACGAAGATTGATTCCTTCTAGCTTTTCCTGGACCGTATCTTTAATCATTGTCACTACACCTGGGAGATTGCTCTCAATCTTTGGATAGAGATCACTTTCTGCAATCGCATCTTTCCCACTCTGCCACGGTGACCAGGTCAATATCGCACCAATGAGGAATACGAAGATGACTGTGCGCACAAGATGTAGCGCCGCTCCTGCGATCTGGTCTAGAAATGCGAGCGGTCCGCGAATAATTGTTGCCTTAAGTCCTTTGGTGAGAGCACGTGCAATGACGCGGCCGATAAATGATCCGAGGAAAACAGAGGCGATTGCTATGCCAACTTTTTTGCCATCGAGTGCCCAATCACCCATGAGGTTGAGGGCAAGCAAGAGACCAAGGATTGCTCCGCCGACATTTCCAATCACCGCAAAAATTGTTTTGAAGAATCCACTCTTATAACCAGATACAAAAGATGCAATTACGGCAAGACCAATCAGAATATCTACATAGTTCATAGCTGGACTCCTAAGTACTTTTGCGTATCGCGCTCTAACTCTTCAATAGTAGTGACAACTCCGATTTTTCTATAGGCAACTTTGCCTTGAGCATCAATAAATAAGGTGATCGGCACTCCCATCCCTAAAGTCCCACGCGTACTCCCATCGGGGTCGTTGAGGTTAGGCCAACTCATTCCATAAAGCTTTACAAAGTCGCGCGCATTCTGTACATCTGCCTCCTCAACGCTGATTCCTATGAGTGAGACTTTCTCCTTATATTTGCCATAAAAATCAACAAATATCGGCATCTCATCTTTACAAGGCCCACACCAAGATCCCCAGACATTTACTAGCGCTGGTCCTTTGATCTGCCCGATATCTACTGTGGAATTACCGTCAAGACATTTCAGTAACGCAGATTTATTCTGAGTTTTTACTGTGGCAATTGATGAGCAATCAACCACAACGCCATTGCTGGGTAGAGCTGAAGTTTCTTGACCACAACCGGCGAGAAGCAATAGTGCAGCTACAAGTGCAAACTTCTTCATCGGAAATCCTTATCTGTCTTCACAAGTAGAGCTGCCTTCTCTGATTCCATCTCACCAATGCCTACCGAAGGACATATCTTTGCAAGTGTGCATGCTCCACATGCTGGTTTCCGTGAATGACATACCCGTCGCCCATGCCAAATCATCCGTTGCGAAAGATTGGTCCACTCTGGTTGTGGAATTAGTTCACCGACTTCGTGTTCGACCTTCACTGGATCCATTGAAGCGCTCCATTGAAAGCGGCGGGAGAGTCGACCAAAGTGAGTATCAACTGTAATTCCAGGAATACCGAAGGCATGGCCCAGTACAACATTGGCTGTCTTGCGACCAACTCCTGGCAGAGTGATTAACTCTTCTAACGTTGCAGGAACCTCACCATTAAAATCTTCAAGAATTTTGGTAGCAAGACCTTTGATATGTCGAGCTTTTGCGTGATAGAAGCCGAGTGAAAAAATTATCTCTTCGATATCTTCAATTGGTGCCTTTACATAGGCTCGAACATTTTTATATTTCTTAAAAAGGCGCGGGGTCGCTGCATTTACACGCTTATCGGTGCATTGCGCTGAAAGGACTGTGGCTATCACTAGTTGGAGTGGGTTCTGGAAATCGAGCTCGCAATCAACCTCTGGGTAGGTTTTCGTGAGCATGCGATAAATAGCACCAGCGCTTTTTCGAGTTTCGCGATCTGCACTCATACGAGTAAACTACCCCTGTGTCCATTGAAGATGAAGTCGTACGCAAAGCCCCACTCTTTACCGCACTCGATGATGCCGCCGCCGTTTCACTGCGCGCATCTATGGATTCAGTAAAGATCGGCAAGGGCGCAATACTCTTTAAAGAAGGCGATAGCGGTGAGCACGTCTACGTCATCGTCGAAGGCAAACTCAAGCTTGGTACCTCAAGTGGAGATGGCCGCGAAAACCTCTTATCAATCCTTGGCCCGGGCGAAATGTTCGGCGAGCTCTCACTCTTTGATCCGGGTCCACGCACATCAGCTGCAACTGCAGTAACTGATGCAAAACTTCTCTCGTTAAGCCACGAGAAACTCATTCCATGGCTTCGCGAAAATCCAGATATCTCATTGCAGCTCTTGGCTCGATTGGCGCAACGTCTTCGTCGTACCAATGAAGCAGTGGGCGATCTTGTCTTCTCAGATGTTCCAGGTCGCGTCGCTAAAGCTCTGATTGATCTTGGTGAGCGCTTTGGTAAGCAAACTCCTGAAGGACTTTTCGTACAGCACGAACTCACTCAAGAAGAACTTGCTCAGCTTGTCGGCGCATCTCGCGAAACTGTTAATAAAGCACTTGCTGACTTTGCAGGTCGCGGATGGTTGCGCCTAGATGGTCGCGCAGTATTGATTACTGACCTTGATCGCTTAAGTAAGCGCGGTAAGTAATTACTTCTTAGGCAACTTCAACGGTGAGTTCAACCTCAACCGGTGAATTAAGTGGCAACTCAGCAACTCCTAAAGCGCTACGCGCCGCAACCCCTGCTTCGCCCCAAATGTGCATAAATAGCTCTGATGCGCCATTGGCTACAGCTGGCTGACTAACAAATCCAGGCGCTCCATTTACATAACAGACGATGCGAACAACTTTAACGATTGAATCAACCGGTGCAACGAGTTCGACTGCGGCAAGTGCATTGATGGCACAGATCTTTGCTAATTCGTAAGCCTCTTCAACGGTGATATCGCTGCCAACTTTTCCAGTCTTAGAAATTGCACCATCAATCATTGGAAGCTGCCCGGCCGTAAAAACAATGTTGCCGGTACGAACTGCAGGAACGTAGGCCGCAAGTGGCTTTGTTGCAACAGGAAGCGTTAAACCTCTTTCAGCTAACTTTGCGCGAACATCTGTAGCCATTACTTAAGCTCTCGCTTCATATAAGCAACGAGTTGCTCTCCACCTGGTGCTGGAATAACGGCGACAAGTTCCCAACCATCAGAACCCCATGAATCAAGAATGTGCTTTGTTGCATGTGAAAGCAATGGCACGGTTGCGTATTCAAACTTCATATTAATTTCCTTCTCCTAGGGCTGCTAGTGCTGCCTTGACCAATGATGAAACCATTCCACCATCTGCTTTTCCTGCAACTTGAGGCTTTAGAGCACCCATAACTTTGCCCATGTCGGCAGGTCCTGCCGCACCTGTTGATGCAATCGCTGCAGCAACAAGTTTCTTTACATCATCTTCACTCATTTGTGCTGGGAGATAGCGGGCAATTACTTCACCCTCTGCTTTTTCCTCAAGCGCCTTATCTTCACGTCCAGCCTTTGCAAATTCTTCTGATGCTTCGCGACGCTTTTTTCCCTCGCGTGAAAGCACGGTGATAATTTCGGCATCGGTGAGTACGCGCGCCTCTTTACCAGAAACTTCTTCGTTGGTGATCGCAGTTAAAACCATGCGGATTGTTCCCGATACAAGCTTGTCGCTTGAACGAATTGCCTCAGTAAGGTCGCTTTTAAGTGTCTCTTTTAATCCCACTTGCTTGATGCTCCAATTCTTTGAATTGTTCGGGTATATCTTCTCATGCTCCACTATCCTTCGATAATCATGAGTTACGTACTACGCGAGGCGCAGATCCCCATTCTGCCCAAAGGCCACGCACCCATTCGCGTGCTCCACTTCTCCGATCTACACCTGACCCCTGCTCGTAAGACAGAGATTGCAGATATCAAATCTTTTGCATCACTCAAGCCCGACTTAGTGATCAGTACTGGTGATTTCTTAGCTCATATGGATGCGGTGCCAGTTGTCTTTGAAGCGCTTGAACCACTTCTTGATACGCCAGGTCTCTTCGTCTTTGGTTCAAATGATTACTACGCACCAAAACCAAAGAATCCTTTGAAGTACTTGTTGCCTGATCATGGCGATCGAGTACACGGCGAAGATCTTCCATGGCCAGAGTTAGATCTCGGTTTACAGGCTCGCGGATGGAAAAACCTCAATCACCATCGCACCACCATCACAATTAATGGAACAACAATTGAAGCACGTGGAACAGATGATGCACACCTTGAATTCGATGATTACTCTCTTGTGGCAGGTTTTCCTGATCCATGCGATATCGCAATCGGTGTAACACATGCACCTTATCTGCGAGTTCTGCGAGGAATGTCAGAAGATGGACTTGATGCAATCTTTGCAGGACACACGCATGGCGGACAGGTGAGACTCCCGTGGATTGGTGGATCACGCGCATTGACAACAAATTGCGATCTACCTAATTGGCGCGCACGCGGATTAACAAGGTTTGGTGATGAGCCTTATCTACATGTATCTGCAGGGATGGGAACAAGTCCCTTTGCACGCATTCGCGTGGCAAGTCCTCCAGAAGTTTCGCTCGTAACTCTTATTTAACCCTTAAGAGCTGCGATATCGGCATCAACCATCAACTCAGCAAGTTCTTTCCAATGAGTTGTGGCTTTCCATCCGAGGGCTTTCTCCACCTTTGATGCATCTCCAATAAGCGCGTCAACTTCTGTGGGACGGATGTACTTCTTATCTGTCTCAATATGGTCCTGCCAATTAAGTCCTGCGCGAGTAAAGGCGGCTGCAGCAAAATCTTTTACTGTGGCTCCTACTCCTGTGGCAACAACGTAATCATCTGGCTTATCTTGCTGGAGCATCAGCCACATTGATTCGACATACTCTTTTGCGTATCCCCAGTCGCGGACAGCATCAAGATTTCCTAGGAATAACTTGTCTTGCTTACCTGCTTTGATCGCCGCAACCGCACGTGTGATCTTGCGAGTAACAAATGTTTCACCACGACGAGGTGATTCGTGGTTAAAGAGAATTCCGTTAGTGGTGTGCATGCCATAACCATCACGGTAGTTAACGGTGCACCAGTAGGCCATCAACTTTGCAGCTGCGTACGGTGACTGTGGTCTAAAGACTGAAGTTTCGTTTTGTGGTGGTGGAGTTGAACCAAAGAGCTCTGACGTTGATGCTTGATAGAAACGTGTATCAATATCCGCACTACGAATCGCTTCGAGTAATCCAACTGCACCGACTGCATCAACCTGGCCTGTGTACTGCGGCATTGTGAAAGAGACCTGCACATGTGATTGCGCGCCGAGGTTGTAGACCTCTGTTGGTTTAATTTCGCGAATAAGGTTAGTAAGTCCTACGCCATCGATGAGATCGCCGTAGTGAAGGAAGAGCTTTGGGTTCTTCTCATGTGGATCCTGGTAGATGTGATCGATACGTGAAGTATTAAAAGTTGATGATCGGCGGATAAGGCCATGTACTTCGTATCCTTTAGCAAGCAAGAACTCTGCAAGGTATGAGCCATCTTGTCCGGTAACACCGGTGATTAGCGCGACTTTTCTACTCATCTACGTAACTCTCCCTTAGCTGCTGCCTTTTTATACCAATCAATTGTTGCTGCAATTCCATCACGAAGTGAAATCTTTGGTGCCCAACCTAGTGACTTTGCCTTAGTAACATCAAGGACCTTACGTGGAGTTCCATCAGGTTTCGTTGAATCCCACGCGATTTCACCCTTAAAGCCAGCCAGTTCTGCTACCAGCACTGCAAGTTCTTTAATTGTGAGGTCTCCACCGGTTCCGATATTGAGATGTCCCGCCTCGTCGTACTTATCGCCAAGATGCAAGACTGCTTCAGCTAAATCATCAACATGAAGAAATTCACGCTTGGGAGATCCAGTCCCCCATAAAGTTTCGCGTGCTGCGCCACTTTCCGTAGCTTCAACAAAGCGGCGGATAAATGCAGGAAGTACATGTGAACCTTGCAGTTCGAAGTTATCAAATGGTCCGTAGAGATTTGTCGGCATCAGCGAGATCCACTTGCGGCCATACTCTTTTCTAAAAGATTTGATAAGTTCGATGCCAGCAATCTTTGCAACCGCGTACGCTGAATTTGTCTCTTCAAGTGGTCCAGTAAGTAAATACTCTTCCTTGATTGGCTGTGCGCAATCGCGCGGATAGATACATGAGCTGCCTAAGAAAATAAACTTCTCAACGTCAGCAGCATGTGCTGCCTCCATGAGATTGCTCTGGATGCGCAGGTTATCTGCCAGAAACTCAACAGGGAATGAATTGTTAGCACCGATGCCGCCGACCTTTGCTGCAGCGTCAATAACAAGAGTTGGCTTAACGGATGCGATGAAGTTAAAGGTTGCATCGCGATCTAAGAGATCGACGACCTTACGGTTTACTGGAATTACTTCATGACCGGCTGCAACATATGCCCGGACGATCGCAGATCCAGCAAGGCCTGTGGCGCCTGCTACAACGATTGTCATAGAGGGCAGTCTATCCAGCCTTACTTTGTGAATTCAGCAGCGAGTAATTCAGCGATTTGAGCAGTATTTAACGCTGCTCCCTTACGCAAATTATCGCCACAAACAAAGAAATCGATTGACTTTGGATCATCAAGAGATTGACGTACACGACCAACCCATGTCGGATCAGTTCCTACAACATCTGCAGGAGTCGGATATTCATGCTTCTCTGGATTGTCATAGAGAATCACGCCGTCGGCCTTAGCTAGCGCTGATTGCGCACCTTTGCGTGTGACTACCTTTGAAAATGTTGCATGCACTGTCAGTGAGTGAGTTGTAATCACTGGAACTCGCACACAAGTTACTGCAACTTTAAGTTTAGGCATTCCCAAAATCTTCCGTGATTCATT
>CANLFL010000015.1 GCA_947489825.1 Candidatus Nanopelagicaceae bacterium | reverse complement strand
GCTGTACTCTTCAAGAGCAAGCGGGTTGATCTTTCCAAGCAATGTGAGTGAGCGCTCTGTCGCCGCAAGGCGCTTTTCTTGCTGATCACGGCGATAAGGGACCATCTCAGTTGCAATAATCTCGCCACTTTCGGTTTCGATAAAGGTTGGAACATCTTTATCTGGGCCGTATTCATTGACCAAAGTTGCGACATCAATACCAAGTTCTTCTACCGCCTTGGTCTCTAGCGCTTCGATACGCATGCGTTGCTCTGCACGAGCAATCTCATCGCGATGAACGCTTGAAGTAAGTTGATCGAGTTCAAGTGTGAGTTGACGGCTACGGGCACGAACAGTAAGAGTTTCACCCTCACGATCGCTTCTAGAACTTTCAAGGCGGGCGCGCTCTGCCGAGGCTTTAGCAATCGAACGCTCAATATGAATCAGCGCTTCGTAGGCAGCTTCTGCAATCGCTTGAGAGATCAAGGCACCGCGTGCACGTGCACCACGACGGGAGACAGCCCGCTCTGATGCTTCACGCTCTGCTCGTGCTCCATCTTCTAAAGCTTGAGCACGGGCTGCAAGTGAATCCACTCGCTCTTCACTTGTTCGCACAGCTAAACGGGCTTCAACTTCTGTTGTGCGAGCTGAAGAAACTTTCTGGCGAAGTGTTTGAGCAAGTTGATGATCCGGCTCGGCAATCTCACCGTGCTGCTGCAATTGCTCAGAGGCGACTCTGAGTTCGTTTTCATCGCGAGACTTTGCTGCGCTTGCCTCAGAGATAGCACGATTGATTCGCTCGACTTCGGCACTAGCAGATTTCATGTTCTGACCCGATACCGCGAGAGCTTCTGTAATTGCAGCAATGCGCGCATCTGATTCATTGAGTTGCGATAGGGCCACATCGAATGCACCCTGCTTACCTTCTACTTCACGTGCAGCAGTTGAAATTTCAAATGTAAGTCGATTGCATTCATGATTGAGACCCTCGAGCTTTGACGAAAGTTCTTCAATGAGTGCGTTAATTTCGATAAGTGATGATGAGGATTGAGAACCACCACGGACTCGTCTGCTTGTCAGCACATCACCATCGCGGGTGACAACGGTTAATTGTGGATGACTGCGCAGAATCTCTTGGGCAGCACGTGCATCGTTAGCAACAACAGTGGTTGCAAGTAGAGATGTCAGTAGATCATCAATCTCACTTGTGTGAATGTGCTGTAGTAGAGGAGTTAGCCCTTGTGGAACCGCCAAAGTCTTCGCGCTATTGCCATCGTGGACGAGAACATCTGCTTGACCTAGATTCTCACTGCGAAGAGTTGTCAGAGCACTGACTGCAGAATTGAGATCACGCACAACGATCGCATCGGCCAGGGAGCCGAGTGCAGATGAAGTTGCAGCTTCCCAACCGGCATCAATACGAATGAGTGACGCGATTGAACCTAATATTGAAATACCACGTGAATCACGTACGAGTGCAGCGCCACCATCGCGATTGCTGGAGGTAATTCGGATCGCCTCAAGCTTTGCTTCGGTCGCATTCTTCTCACGTTCAGTGCTGCGCTCGAGATCAATCAAATCTGAGTGCTTCTTCTTTGCAGCATCTAACTCACGCTTAGCTTGCTGAAAGAGTGAATCAAGCCCTTGCTCACCGGCATCTGCCCCTGCAATCTCCATCTCAAGAGTCGAGTACTCACGCGAAGCGCTATCTACTCGTGCCTGAGCCTCATCGCGCGCCTTTGTCAGACGTGAGATTTCTTCGGCAATTGCATCAAGGCGAGCAGCGAGAGATTTGATGTGACCCTCTTGTCTAGCCGTGCCTTCACGCTGATCTGCAATCGCTCGAAGGGCTGCTGCAATTTTATCTTCTTCGTCCTTGAGTCCAGCTTCGGCATTGGTTAACTCTTGCGTCGATTGAACAAGGTGCGCGCGTGCAGCTTCAACACTTGTACGTAGTGCACTTTCTTCACCGCGCAGAGTTACTGCCTCTCGTTCAAGAGCATCTGGATCTCGTCCTGCGCTGCGTGCCTCTTCCGCTTCTTCAGCTAAGAAGCGTGAGCGTTCTTGGGCAAGAGATTGAGTACCGCGGAATTTTTCGCGAAGGGCTGAAAGTGAGTAGAAATTTTCCTGAGCTTGAATGAGTAGTGGGCTCTCAAACGCTGATTGTGCATCGAGTGATTCTTCACGACGGCGAGTTGTTTCCAGCTCTCCTTCAACCTCAGACCTGCGAGCGCGTAGCGCGGTTTCATCTGCAACTTCAGCATCGAGCGTTTTTGATAAATTAATAAAGTCATCAGCTAAAAGTCGCAGCTTGGCATCACGAAGATCGGCTTGAATCGTTGCAGCCTTCTTCGCCACTTCTGCCTGCTTACCTAACGGGCGAAGTTGGCGGCGAAGTTCCACGGTGAGATCTTGTACACGAGCAAGGTTTGCCTGCATGGAGTCGAGCTTGCGCAGCGCCTTCTCTTTACGCTTACGGTGCTTGAGAACTCCGGCTGCCTCTTCGATAAATCCTCGACGCTCTTCAGGTGTTGCCATCAAGATTGCATCAAGTTGGCCCTGACCCACGATGACGTGCATTTCGCGGCCAATACCTGAATCACTTAAGAGTTCTTGGATATCAAGAAGACGCGATGCTTCACCATTTATTTGGTATTCACTCTGACCGTTACGAAAAAGTATGCGTGAAATAGTTACTTCGCTATATTCGATGGGGAGTGCGCCATCTGAGTTATCGATGGTCAGCGATACCTCTGCACGACCAAGTGGAGCACGCCCTGAAGTTCCAGCGAAAATTACATCTTCCATCTTTCCACCGCGTAGAGATTTTGCACCCTGTTCACCCATAACCCAGGTGAGCGCATCGGCCACATTTGATTTTCCAGAGCCGTTAGGTCCAACCACACAGGTAATTCCTGGCTCAAGGCGAAGAGTCGTCGTTGAGGCGAAGGACTTAAAGCCCTTGAGGGTGATGCTCTTCAAATACACGTGGGCAAACCTATCGGTTTATGAGCTCAATTTTTCGTAGGCACTACGGGCCGCGGCTTGCTCAGCTTCACGCTTACTTTTGCCTTCTCCTTGCGCAATTTCGACTCCCCCAACTACTGCGGTAGCGGTAAAGGATTTGTCGTGGTCAGGACCGCTTTCAGCTAGCAGATACTCGAGTGTTCCCTTTCCTAGGGATGCAACGAGCTCTTGAAGGGCGGTTTTTCCGTCAAGGCCCGCACCTTTTGCCATCGCTTCTTCGAGGGTGCTCTTGATAAGTCTTTGAATAACAGCCGATGCAGTTGCAAAACCAGAATCGATATAGATCGCTCCAATGAGCGCCTCTAAAGCATCTCCCAATAAAGAGTTCTTATCGCGACCATTTGTAACCTCTTCACCTTTTCCGAGGCGAATATATTTACCGAGTTCCAGGGTGCGAGCAATGTCTGCCAGCGCACGCATATTTACTATTCCAGAACGCAGTGGAGAGAGACGACTTTCATCTAAATCTGGATAGCGAAGGTAGAGCTCTTCTGTAACGACAAGTCCAAGAACTGAATCTCCCAGAAACTCTAATCGCTCATTGGTCAGTGTTGAATCATTTTCATAAGCAAAAGAACGATGAGTTAAAGCTAACTCAAGGAGTTGTGGATCAACCTCAACACCGAGAGCCTTGGTGAGATCAGAGAACAGAACAAGCCTTCGATCAGATGTCTATAACTTGGCGGCGGTTATACGTACCGCATGTTGGACATGCTGTGTGCTGCAACTTTGGCTGCTGGCACTGTGGGCAATTTGCAAGTGCTGCGGCAGTTGTCTTCCACATGCTTCGACGTGAACGTGTCTTCGAACGAGACATCTTTCGCTTTGGTACTGGCACGAGGTAAACCGTCCTTCTGTTGAAATGCTAAGTAATGAATCGGGCTAATCTAACGGGGTAAGTATCCCCTAAGAGTCCGAATTCTTAAAATCCAGACCGTCGAGGCCGGCCCATCGAGCATCGATGACCTCATGGGTGTGGTCCTGCGGCAGCATGGCCCACTTTTGGCCACAATCCGGGCAGAGCCCCATGCAATCTGGGTCACAGAGTGGATTCACGGGTAGATCGAGCACGATCGCATCGCGGATCGGTGGCTCCAAATCCATGATGACGCCATCGAGATAGAGAAGTTCAACCTCATCGAGATCATCTTCAACGGGCGGGCTCTTCTTGGAGTGGCTCTTCTTCTTCGCGTTCTTTCCACCATCATCTTCGTAGAGATAGAGCTCTTGAATTTTGCGATCGATTTCTAGTTCAACTGGGTCTAAGCAGCGAATGCATTCACCGGTAGCAACGGCAAAGATCTCAGCGCTGAGCAGAATTCCCTCGGTGACAGCCTCAAGACGAGCATCAACTTCAACGATAGATCCGATCTGCACGGATATCAGTGGAACACCCAGTGGCTCAGGCACAATGAGATCGAGTTGGTACTCCTTCATCTCACCCGCACGACGAGGAACCTCGTGTGTATTGAGATGGTAAATATGGGAAGGCTTGACCACGGCAAAGGCTCTTATTTTTCTTCTGAAAGTTGCGAAAGAATATCCTTATCGTCAGCACCGTCGAGGCGCTCACGACCTCGTGCAACAGCTTCCATTGTCTTATTAAGAATGACCTCAAGTGTGGCTAGTCGTCCATCAATATAAGTTTCAACCTCGGCACGCTCTTCGTCGGCAAGTAAGCGGGCATCATCAAGAATGCGTTGCGCTTCATCGCGTGCTGCTTGAACGATCGCAGTCTGCTCAACCATACGTGATACATCCTCACGGGCTGTTCCAATTAAGTGCTCTGCACTTGTACGCGCTTCTTCAATTATAAGATCTCGTGAAGAGATGATTTCGATCGCTTGATCAAGATCGGTAGGTAGAGCAACGCGAGCGCCATCAAGGATTTCAAGAATTTCTCCACGGTGAACTACGCAAGAGGCAGATAGTGGAACTCCACGTGCTTCTTCAATGAGAGTAATTGCTGCATTGAGTTTTTCCATTGAATCCATGGTTAATCACCACTTTCTGCTACGCGAGCTTTGAGAGCCTCGTTGACGATCTTAGGAACCATCGATGAAACATCTCCCCCGTAATGGGCAAGTTCTTTAACAAGTGAAGATGAAAGGAAGGAATGTGCAGGTGCGGTCGCCATAAACATCGTCTCAACACCGGAAGCTTGCAGATTAACTTGGGCCATCTGTAATTCGTAGTCGAAGTCAGTCACAGCACGAAGTCCCTTAACGATGCTTTGAATATCTTTGCTCTTGCAATATTCAACAAGGAGCCCTGACCAAGAGTCGACTCGAATATTTGGTAGATGTGCAGTCGTCTTTGCGATCATCTCCATACGCTCCTGGACTGTGAACATGCTCGACTTGGTGCGATTTACTAAGACAGCGATGACTACTTCATCAAATTGGGCACTGGCCCGTTCGATGATATCTAGATGGCCAAAGGTCACGGGATCGAAAGATCCAGGGCAGACAGCGCGTTTCATAAGGCAAACGCTAGCAAGAAGATCAGCCGAGATCCATTTCAAGCGTAGGAACCCCGAAAAAAATCGTTGCTTGACCGTAGTTTCTTTCACGCAGTTGCTCAAGACCATATGGCCAGCTCAACTCTCGCACTCTGCTATTTCGCTCTATCGCGATTAGTCCGTCGGGATGAATGAATTTTCCATCAACGAGGGCGATGAGATTTTCAATGACTTCAACATCTGAAAAATCATAAGGTGGATCTATATAGATGAAGTGGTACTGCAGAGGTGCTGGACCTTCTAGAAAGCGATCTACTGGCATCGAATAGAGATGAAAATTACCTGGAAATTGTGAACTCTTTATTCCTTCATAGTTTGAAAGGATCGACTCAGATGCCTTTTCATTATTTTCTACACAGTGCACTGTCGAGCTACCCCGTGAAAGTGCTTCAAGTCCTATTGCTCCAGTGCCTGCATAGAGATCAAGAACGTTGAGCCCATCAAACTCGCCAAACTCTGAGGCAAGTGAGGAGAAGAGTGCTTCGCGTGCACGATCTGATGTTGGTCGAGTCGATTGCGCCACTGCAGGGATATTTCTGCCTTTAGCCAGGCCAGCGATAATTCTCATGAACCTAACCCTTATCTATGAAATCAGAAGCTTCATCATCTTCAACTTTAGCGAACTCTCTAGCTAACTGCTCGTGGCTGGATAGATTAGGATCTCCAGCCAATATTTCCTGCGCATCTGCGCGGGCGCTAAGTATGAGATCTTCATCTCGTAATACCCGAAGTAAACGCAGATGTGAGCGAGAGCCAGATTGGGCAGCTCCTAGAACATCTCCCTCTCGGCGTTGCTCTAGATCTATCCGCGCAAGTTCAAAGCCATCTGTACTTCCAGCGACTGCTTCAAGGCGTATCCGAGCTGGTGTTTCTACAATTGCCGTTGTAATCAAAATACAGAGACCAGGTGACGTTCCACGTCCTACGCGTCCACGTAATTGATGTAATTGCGATATACCGAAGCGTTCTGCATCCATGATGACCATCACCGTTGCATTGGGCACATCGACACCAACTTCGATGACGGTAGTCGAGATAAGAACATCTAATTCGTGTGCTGCGAATGCGTTCATAGTTGCCTCTTTGAGCTCGCTGGAGAGGCGACCGTGGAGCGGAGCTACTCGAACTCCTTTGAGCGCACCTGTTGCAAGTTTGGGCGCTAACTCATCAACACTAGCTAGCTCAAGTGAAGTTGTCCCTAGAAGGAAGTCGATATCGGCATCCTCGGTGACATCGGCGTTGATGCGCGAAGCAACAACGTAGGCTTGATGCCCTTGCGAAACTTCTTCACAGATTCGCTCCCACGCCCTTTCAAGGTATGCCGGCTTTTCCAAAGTATTGACAACATGAGTTGTTATTGGAGCTCTGCCCAAAGGTAATTCTCGCAAAGTTGAGATATCTAAATCACCGAAGACAGTCATTGCCACAGTACGTGGAATTGGAGTGGCGGTCATTACGAGAAGATGCGGAGGAATCTTTGCCTTTCCTTTAAGTGCATCTCGCTGTTCGACACCGAATCGATGTTGCTCATCGACGACGATGAGCCCCAAATCTTTAAACTCAACGGAAGCACTCAGAAGCGCGTGGGTACCAATCACTATGCCGGCTGCGCCACTTGCAGCAAGGACCAAAGCATCTTTACGATCTGATGCACTCTGGGATCCGGTAATCAACGTTACGCGCGTTGCAATATCTGGTGCGCCAATCATTCCTCCGTGCGAGAGTTCTCCCATCAATTTTTGAATAGTACGAAGATGCTGAGCTGCCAATACTTCTGTTGGCGCAAGCAAAGCAGCCTGCCCACCGCTATCAACTACGGCCAGCATTGCACGAAGTGCAATTACAGTCTTTCCAGAACCTACTTCACCTTGCAATAAACGATGCATGGGGTGGGATTGAGCTAAATCATTTTCTATCTCAGCGGCAACAGCAACTTGTCCAGCTGTAAGTTCAAAGGGAAGTGATTGATCAAAAGTAGTAAGAATTCCACCTTCGCGCTTGACTCGAGCAATTGCATCGAGTGACTTCATCTTCTCTTTTCGACTTACGAGTAAAAGCTGCAGAATGAATGCCTCATCAAAGGTCAGACGCTCGCGTGCGCGCTCAGCAGTATCTAGATCAGCAGGCTGATGTATTTGAACAAGTGCCTGTTGCAGCGAGGGATACTGATGTTTGTCGAGAATAGATTGCGGAATCGGGTCGATCACTTCATCTAAACCACCAATACAGAGCTCTATGCATTGTGAAATTTTCCATGAAGGCAATTTCGCAGATGCCGGATACATCGGAAGGTACTTACCTGCAAAACCTTCAACGGCTGCATCAACATCGTTTCCATCTGCAATGAGTTCGTAGTCGGGATGGGCTAACTGACGCTTGCCATTAAATACACCGACCTTGCCTGCAAAGAGGCCTTGCTGCCCAACCTTGAGCTCTCTTTCACGCCACGCTTGATTGAAGAATGTCAGCGAGAGTTTGGATGTTCCATCTGTAACAACAACTTCAAGCATGTTGCCTTTGCGAGCGGCAAAACGTCGCGTGGAAGCGCTAAATACTTCGGCAAGAATTGTTACCTCATCGCCTTCATTAAGGGCTGCAATGTCACTGAGTTCACCTCGCACTAAATAGCGGCGCGGATAATGATGAAGAAGGTCCCCCACGGTGCGATAGCCGAAAGTTGTATCCAGCGCTTTTGCTGTGCGATCACCGAGGACCGATGAGAGTTTGGAATCCAGGGTCGCCACCTGGCTATTCTCTCGCGTACATGCCCCATGTGAGCGCATTTTTATGGCGATTGGCCGACTAACCCCTTGTCTTGATACCCTTCTGCCCTGCCGAAGTGGTCATATGGCCTCATTCGTCAAATGATCAAGAATTCACGATGGAAGATTAAAAAGGAGTACTGCTGTGGCATCAACATGCGATATCTGTGGCAAAGGGCCCAGCTTTGGTAACAATGTTTCACACTCTCAGGTAAAGACACGTCGTCGCTGGAATCCAAATATTCAGCGCGTACGTACACTCGTTGGCGGCGCAACCAAGCGTCAGAATGTCTGTACTTCATGTCTAAAGGCTGGAAAAGTTACCCGCTAATACATCTAATTGAAACTTTATTGAAAATGGCGCCACATCTGTGGCGCTTTTTTCGTCTCAAGACCAGTTACACCTGTTCCCTGCTTTACATCTCCAATTAGGATTCCAGGAAGATCGATGCCGGTAGCAATAAACACATGGTCTTCGCCGCCGCCGAGAATCCACTCAAAGACATCAACACCTAGTGACTGTGCAAGGAGAGAAAGCTCTTTAAATTCGTAGGCGCCTTCAATGAGTGCAGGGTCAATATGAAGATTTACACCTGATGCCTCTGCAATAGATTGGCACGAGATGAGTAAGGCATCGCTGGTATCTGTGAGCGCACTGGCTCGACTGAAGTCGATTCCATAATCCAGCGATGGTGTACGGAATTCATTGAGCGCCATTGCATGGACAGCATGCACAGCTTCAATGTCGTGTGTAAGCATATGTAGGCCTGCAGCTGACCAACCTGTAAGGGATGAGATATAAATTCCATCTCCGACCTGCGCTCCTGAGCGAGTGATTGCACGTTCGACGCTTCCAATCGCTGTCATTGCGATAGAGATTGCACTCGCTCGAGCAATATCTCCACCAACAACGTGTGTGCCAGTCTTGTCGGCCTCGTGCTTAATTCCTTCGGCTATTTCGCGAACGCGCTCGAGGCCTTCATCTCCTACTAAAGAGAGTGCCACAACAAGGTATTCAGGCTTTGCGCCCATTGCCAGGATATCTGCAATATTTGCAGCGGTAACTTTGCGACCAATATCAAAGGCGTTTGACCAGCGCTTATTAAAGTGAACATCCTCAACCGCAACATCGGTTGTGATTACTTGCTGGGCACTCCCACGCACAACGGCTGCATCATCGCCTATTCCAATGAGGATCTCATCTGAAGGCTGCGTCTGGAATATGGAGGCAATGAGTGAAAGGAGCTCCTGCTCGGAAAATGCCATAGCGCTAAGCCTAGATGATGAGGTACCTTTTGGTCATAGCAACGTTAACTTCAGCGAAAGGAAAGCATGATGTCTGTTCAGGTATTTATCTTGATTCAAACCGAAGTAGGAAAGGCATCATCTGTTGCCTTAGCCGTTGGCGCAATACCTGGAGTAACGCTGGCAGAGGGAGTTACTGGACCTTACGATGTGATTATGCGCGCCGAATCTCTCTCAATGGAAGATCTTGGTCGTTCAATTCTCTCTAAAGTTCAAGCAGTGCCAGGAATTACTCGCACTCTTACTTGCCCAGTAACTACTTACTAATTTCTTACTAATTTCCTAGTACACCATTGTTACGTGTCAATGCGCTCACGAGCAGGTGTGTAATCACTTCTTTATAACCAACGCCACTGGCTGCCCACATCTTGGGAAAGACTGACGTTGCTGTAAAGCCTGGCATCGTATTGAGCTCGTTGATTATTACTTCACCATGTGGGGTTAAGAAGAAATCAACACGAGCTAAGCCACTGCATCCGAGTGCGACAAATGCTTCAATCGCCTTGCTCTGTATCTGGGCAGCGATCGCTTCTGAAATAGGTGCCGGCAAGGTGATACTCGTTGCACCATCGAGATACTTTGCTTCAAAGTCATAGAATTCAAATTTGGAATCGATCTCAATCTGTCCCACGATCGAAGCTTCTGGCTCACCGCTAATTTCTAATACAGCACACTCAATCTCACGACCGATCACAGCATTTTCAACCATCGCCTTGGGATCAAAGCGGTGAGCCTCTTCAACAGCAGCGGCCAATTGATCGGCAGACTTTACTTTTGTAGTTCCACGACTAGAGCCGCCACGGGCGGGTTTAACAAAGACGGGATAGCCAAGTGTTGCAACATCTGCTGATAGTGCCTCTTTATTAGATTTCCAATCAGATTCACGGATGACTATACCTTCTGCCACTTTGATTCCATGGGCTGCGAAGATCGGCTTAGCAAATGATTTATCCATCGCAACAGCAGATGCCAAGACCCCTGAACCCACAAATGGGATATCTGCGATCTCTAGAAGTCCCTGAATAGTTCCATCTTCTCCATATGGGCCGTGCAGCACTGGAAATACAATTTCAATACCTAGAGACTTTCCTGCAACAGAAAAACCTTCTGGTGAGACCGATACCGGCTTGCCATCTTCTGGAACGATGGGAAGAACTCCATTATTTATAGATAGCCTAAAACCTTCGGGAATAAGCACCCATCTACCTGATTTGGTAATGCCAATAACTACAGGGTCATAGAGTGTGCGATCAATAGCGCTGAGCACTCCCCCAGCTGATGTGCAGGAAATTTCGTGCTCACTGCTGCGTCCGCCACAGATAATTGCTACGCGGATAGTCATCGGATGAAGTTTTCGGCTTGCGTCGTTATCTCCATCAAGCGAGCCAGTGCCTGTTCTGGTGTAAGTGAACCATTGACGATATCGGCAACTGCCTCAATGACAGGAACTTCAACACCTACGCGGTGCGCGATTTCGACGATCGCACCAGATGATGCAACGCCTTCTACCGTCTTAGCGCCCCGAGCAACTGCCATCTCCATCGATCCGGTCTTTCCGAGAAGTTCACCGAAGGTTCGATTGCGTGAAAGCGGCGAACCACATGTAGCAACGAGATCACCCATTCCTGCAAGGCCGGCAGCACTGAGTGGATCTGATCCATGTGCTGCACAAAGCCGTGCAACTTCGTTCAGTCCACGAGTAATGAGCATCGCTTGCGTATTTTCGCCGTAACCCATTCCAATTGAGATTCCTACAGCTAGCGCAATCACGTTCTTAATGGCGCCTGCTAATTCGCAACCAAGTAAATCCACTGATGTGTATACGCGGTAGTACGGAGTACGAAAGATTTGACGAACGTCATCGGCAACTGCCTGAGATGTTGATGCAGCGACAGCTCCTGCTGGTTGGCGCAAGATGAGTTCATCAGCCAGATTCGGTC
>CANLFL010000014.1 GCA_947489825.1 Candidatus Nanopelagicaceae bacterium | reverse complement strand
TTGTAGGCATCTTCGGCCTTAACTAAATCTCCTGCTTCCAGAGCGGCCAGAGCTTCTGTCTCTTCTGGTTCAAGCTTCTCCTCAGGGGCTTCACCGATTCCCTGTTCTGCAGCAATTGTAAGAAGTTTTACGATCACTGACTTGATATCACTTTCAGTCATCGCCTCTTCAAAGAGTGGAATCGGTTGTCCGCCAACGAGTGCGACTGCATAGGGAACAGTGCGTGCCTGTAAAGCGCTAGCAACTTCAGGGGCGGCATCAACATCAATGCTTCCAAGTTCCCACGAACCGCCATCTTCTTTATTGAGCTTATCCAAAATTGCGAGAGTATCTAACGACTGTGGGGCACGCGTGGTCCAACAGAGAAGGATCACTGGCTTTGTCATTGATAGTTCTACAAAGTCAGAGGCTAAGTTCTCTTTTGTAACAACTTTGCCGACTGCAATGTTTGGTGAAGATGGAGCCGGCTTTCCGAGAGAACTCAAATCAAAAGCCTGACCGAAATTTGGCGGATTAGCCACGAGCATCAACTCCCGAATCTCGTCTCATAGGTAGAACATCAGCAATATAGGACAACGCTGCAAATTCTAGTCCGACATCGTGGCCCGCCTTCTCACTTAAATACCAACGGTGCTCAAGGGCTTCATGGAAAAACTGTGCAGCCTCAATTCGGCCCTGTAATTCTGCTGGAATCAATGAAACGGTCGGATAGAAGACTTCATCGAGCCAGTGTTTTGCTGAAACATGCATTGGCTGGTGGGGAAGGCTTTCGCGGCCGCGGTAGCGATCAAAGGATGCGAGCAAGCGCTTCGCCTGAAGTTCTTCAGTCTCAAGTCCCACTAAATCACGTAATCGATTTTGATGGTATCCCGCCTCAACAAGTTTGGGTTGAAAGAAAAGTTTCTTACTATCACCATCGATAGTCACCGAAACTTCTTCAACGGTAAAGCCAAGATCTTGAAGTTGGCGCATTGCGCGTTCGACAGCGTGACGATCATTTGGATCGAGTACTTGTCGATCTTTAAGAGTTGCCCAAATTCTGCGATAACGCTTTATTACGGCATCACTTGCTCGTACCGGATCCATCCCGGGATAGAGAACGCCAGAGAGTGCTAGATCTTCAAGTTCAGCTGCAACGTTAAAGTGGGCGATCTCAAGATCATGCTCGCGTTGGCCATCACTTAAACTCTTTTGGAATTCACCAGTCTCGGCATCTACTAAGTAAGCGGCAAAGCCTTCAGCATCTCGGCGAAACAACGTATTAGATAACGAACAATCTCCCCACCAGAAACCTAAAAGGTGTAAGCGAACAAGAAGGAGGGCAAGGGCATTGGCCATCAAAGTAATATCTTGCGCCGTGACATCTTTACCGCTGAGCAAAACTCGATACGGAAGTGAGAATGGGAGAAAACGTGTTGCTAGCGCACAGGGAAGTTCTTCACCAAGCTCATCAGTACGCCCCTCGATCACCGCTATCGGTTCAACGCTCGGTGCGCCAAGATGGGCAAGTTCACGCAAAGCTTTATATTCACGATTGGCAAACTCCGAGACAGTCTCTTTAACTGCATAGACTTCAGAGTCTGGGTCTTCGGTGGAATGTACAAGTCGGACAATATGTCTAGAGATACCGCGCTTTTCGGTAAGACTGGGATCTTCGGGCCATTCCTCGAGGCTGATCTGCCACGGCAATCCTGAGACGGATGCGATCTCTTCACCAAGACCGGTAATTCGCAGCGCCATGCATGAATTCTCTCATCAACTAGGTGTGAAAGCCTGATCTAACAAGCTCTCGCACTTAGAATGGAGATATGTCACAGCAAAAGCGAGAAGAATTTGGCATCGCAGGCGCACCTATCAATAGAACTAACCCTTTCTATTTTGGTTTTGTTGCAGCTCTCGGTGCGCTGGCAGCAATCGTTCTCTTGAGAGCACTTGCAAGTGCAAGCCAGATATTCATCATTATTTTACTCGCTCTCTATCTGGCTATGGGCTTAAATCCAGCAGTTGAAGCTTTAAGGAAACGTGGTCTCTCGCGAGTAAGTGCAGTTGCTGCAATTTTTGTCGCAGTTCTAGCCTTCGTTGCATTCTTTATTGCCGTTGTTATTCCTCCGGTTATTTCACAAGGAAGTTCGCTGATTAATTCAGCACCGGGATTATTGAAAGATCTTGAAGGCCATCCACTTATTGCAGATCTCAACTCACAGTTTGGCATCATCGATACTCTTCAAACCAAGTTAGCAGAAGTCACCTCTGATGGAACTCTGATTATCTCTGCTTTCGGTGGAGTAATCGGTGTAGGAAAGACAGTCTTATCCGGTGCATTTACTGGAATTACTGTACTGATTCTTACCCTTTATTTTATAATTGGATTGCCACAAGCAACTAACTTCGGAATGCGCTTTGTACCAGCAACCCGTCGCGAGCGTGTCTCAAAGTTAACCTTTGCCATCATCGCTCGAGTAGGTTCATTTGTTGGAAGTCAGATCGCGATCGCTTTTATGGCATCAATCTTTGTACTCATTCTTAGCTTTGTTTTAGGGCTTCCATCGCCTTTTGCTATCGCGATGATCGTCCTGGTCTGTGGTTTTATTCCACTAATTGGCCATTATATCGGCAGCACAATCGTCACTCTGATTGCTCTGACACAATCACTGCTCTACGGTGTCATAGCTCTCGTTGCCTACATTGTCTATGTGCAGATCGAAAACTATGTAGTAACCCCACGAATCATGAAGCGCGCACTCAATGTTCCTGGAGCAGTAACTATTATCGCCGCCTTATTAGGAACGTCTCTTCTAGGTCTTATCGGTGGATTGTTGGCAGTGCCTATCGCTGCTTCAATTATCTTGATTTTGGAAGAAGTTCTCTTCCCGCAAACAGATAAGAACTAATCGTCGATCTCTTGCGCAAGTGGTAATCGCTCTGGGGCAATAACTCGAGTGATTTCAGTAAGTACACGATGGACGGCAGGCTCTCCTACCCACAAGTGTTTTCCTCCATCGACTGCAATCAACTTCATATGCTTAATTGTGGCAAATCTCTTGCGAGCTTCCTCTGGCACTAAGTAATCATCGAATTCCGGAATGAGCGCTGTAATAGGCCGTAGATCGCTCACCCAAAAATCAAGATCTGATTCTTGCGAATATTTCAGTGGTGGACTCAAAAGAATTAGACCTTTAATCCGTGAATCGCGAGCGTGACGAATTGCTAAATCCGTACCAAAGGACCAACCACACACCCAGAGTTCTTCAATCTTTAATTGATCACAGCAGTAATTGATCATCGCCTCTACATCGAATTTTTCACTATCTCCATTGTCATAGACACCTGTGCTGGTACCCGCTTCACTAGAAGTTCCACGAGTATTAAAGCGAACGATGGTTATTCCTGCCATTGCGGGAAGTCTGTTCGCTGCTTTTTTATATATATGTGAATCCATCATTCCCCCACCTGTTGGGTTGGGATGAAGCATCAATAACGCCGGTGATGGGCGCCCATCAATCGGTGCAGCAACCTCGCCGACCAAAGTCTGACCATCGGCTGTTGTCACAGTAAATGGAGTTCGAATTGCTGGTAACACTGTGCTTGGACGAATTGGTTGTGACATAGCGTTTTTTCCTAAAAATTCTTTGGTCTACGATGGTGACGTTTATTCCAACACATGTTATGCCAGTGGCGACGTAAATCTTCTTCACCATCACGCCAAGCAACTGTATGTGGAGTTGCCATCGGAATAAGTTGGTCACACCCTGGACAGCGATATGGTTTATTGGCAGCTGACCCTGTGAGTTGTCTAACTACCCACAATCCATCCTCATCTTCTACAAAACTTTGATTTGAGGGATTTATCTCACGGTGTGCATCATCGCCGCCTGACTTACGATTCTTGGGATAGTTGCGGCGCGGACTCATATTCTATTTTCTCGCACTTTTGCTCCCAATGTGGCACAGTTACACTTATGAAGCATGTGATTGCGGTCAAAGGCCTCAAGAAATTCTATGGAGAGCTCGCCGCAGTCAATGGAGTCGATCTCAGCGTTGAACAGGGTGAAATATTCGCCCTTTTGGGACCGAATGGCGCAGGAAAGTCGACCACTGTCGAGATCCTTGAAGGTTTTAGAAGTCGTGATGGTGGGGATGTAAAGGTTTTAGATACCGATCCAGCTATCGGTGGACTCTCTGCACGTCAGTGGCGCAATCGAATTGGAATAGTTCTTCAATCAAGTAACGATGCGGGCGACCTGACTGTGGCTGAGAGTATTAAACATTTTTCACATTACTACTCCAATCCACGCGAGCCAGAGGAAGTAATTGATGCTGTTGGATTGCGCGAGAAGCAAGGTGCACTTGTTCGCACTCTTTCAGGCGGCCAACGTCGACGTTTAGATGTCGCTCTCGGCATTATCGGCAATCCAGAACTTCTCTTTCTTGATGAGCCGACTACAGGATTTGATCCCAAAGCTCGTCGTGATTTCTGGTCTCTGATTCGTACCCTTAAGGGTGAAGGTCGCACCATCTTGCTCACTACGCATTACTTAGATGAGGCCGAAGCTCTTGCAGATCGTGTGGCAGTCATTAAGAAGGGGCAGATCATCGAAGTCTCTACCCCTGCCGAACTTGGCGGACGTGCAACTTCACTTGCTCAGGTCTCATGGCGCGAAGATGGCATAGTCAAGGTCGAGAAGGCTCATAACCCAACAGCTTTTGTGGCAGAGCTATCTGCGCGCTTTGGTGGAGAAGTACCAGAGCTTATTGTTAAGCGTGCCACCCTTGAAGATATTTACCTTGAAATGATTGGGGGCGAAGATGAGTAAGAAAATAGATCACACTCCCTCAACTTTGACTCTTGGTCTCTTGCGAGGCAATATTGAGATCAGACAATTTATGCGTCAACGTGAATCTGTCGTCTTTACCATCGCATTTCCATTAATTCTCTTGGCAATCTTTGGTTCTGTATTTTCAGAATCGATCGCACCGGGTGTCACATTTAGCCAATATTTTGTAGCAGGAATGATCGCATCCGGCCTAGTAAATTCAGGTTTTCAGAATCTTGCCATCATGATTCCGATCGAACGTGAATTCGGATCACTGAAACGATTACGTGGCACTCCTATGGCTGCGACAAGCTACTTTATTGGAAAATCAATACTTGTTTTTGCCACCATGATTATTCAGGTGATCCTCTTGCTCGTAGCAGGAGTCGTCTTCTTCGGCGTTGATCTACCGACTGATCCATATAAGTGGTTCACCTTTACATGGCTCATTATTTGGGGAAGTGCGGCATCGACAACCCTCGGAATCGCATTCTCTGCCATTCCAAAGAGCGGACGTGGGGCATCAGCAGTCGTATCCCCTGTTGTGATTGTTCTTCAATTTATCAGCGGAGTCTTCTTTATCTTTACTCAGCTCCCGGCTTGGATGCAACAAGTAGGCGCGATCTTCCCTCTCAAGTGGATGACGCAAGCAATGCGCTCCGTCTTCCTCCCTGACTCATTTGCTGCACAAGAAGTTGCCGGTCAATGGGAAATTGGTAAATCTTTCGCGGTAATTTCCATCTGGCTTGTGATTGGTCTCGTATTCTCACTTCGCACATTTAGGTGGAGTGATCGATGAGACGCGCAGCACTAATTTTTGGGCTCGTTCTTGCACTTATTCCAGCGCAGGCGATAGCTGCAACTAAGACACCAACTCCGACGCCTAAAGCCACAGTCAAAGCGACAGCTAAGGCGACCGTAAAAGCCGCTCCAACGCCAACTCCAAAAGCAACTGCTACTAAGAAGGCAACACCGACGAAGAAACCACCGGTAAAGAAGAAGCGAAATCCCATAGCGCCATCTCCATCACCGAAGTGGCCACCGCTTGGATTTAAGGTAATGGATGATATTTACTACCGAACACCATCTGTAGAAGTGATGATGAATGTGGCTGCTGACCTTACTCCTACGGCTAAGGCGTTAGCTAAAGCGATCGCAGTATGCAAAGAGTTCTCATGTGGCCGCCTGCAAGTGGCTTCACTTATTGGTTGTATGTATTGGGAAATTGATTCAAAGGTAATTACGCCAAATCCTGATCTTACTGGTTCATTCTTAACGCTGGGAATGTTGCGCACTCTTGCAAAAAAATCGGCCCCTAAAGAGGTTGTTACCTTGGTGCTGCCTTCAGGTGAACTCTATTCAGGAACAATCGCGGTAGTCCCTATTGGGATTACTTGTCATCAGGATCCAACAACTGAGACTGTTCCTAGCAACACCTATCTTCGCCGCTAGAAATTAACGATTAGCTCCAGGAACCCAGAGTTGATCGCCAATCTCTTTATTTGCGATACGTGCAAGAACGAAGAGCAGATCTGAACAACGATTGAGATATTTTGCTGTCAGAGGATTTACTCCCCCACCGAATGCGTGAATAGCCGCCCATGTGCAACGCTCTGCACGACGAACAACTGTGCGAGCAACATGCAGGTGTGCTGCAGCGGGTGTTCCTGATGGAAGTACAAATGAACGCAATGATTCAAGCTCTGAGTTGTACTTATCGATTGCTTTTTCTAAATAGACAATTTGTGTTTCTAAAACGCGCAGTGGCTCGAAAGCTGGAGCATCAACTACTGGTGTACAAAGATCTGCACCCACATCAAAGAGATCATTCTGAATTCGAACAAGCAAGGCTCGGACGTCATCAGGTAACGCATCGGTTGCAAGGACAACGCCGATCGTCGAATTTGCTTCATCGACAGTTGCATATGCCTCTAGGCGAGGATCGTTCTTGGATGTACGGCTCATATCTCCAAGAGAAGTTGTGCCGTCATCGCCAGTCTTTGTATAAATACGCGTGAGATTAACCATGGCGCTACCTTATAAGTAGAATGCCACTATGGCACCTCAGCACGATCTCCACCAGGACGATCGCTTCCGCATACATGGAGGCGCCAGACTGGTCGGCGAGGTCCACGTAGGTGGCGCTAAAAATTCGGTCCTGAAATTGATGGCGGCATCCCTTCTAGCCGTCGGTAAGACCACGATCGCAAATGTGCCAGCGATTGCAGATGTGGAAATTATGTCTGACCTGCTGAGACGATTGGGCTGCACCGTCACGCATGAAGGCTCGCTGCTGATCATCGATGTTCCACAGACTCCGATGCATCGCGCCGATTACGACCTTGTTCGCAAGATGCGTGCATCAATAAATGTTTTAGGGCCACTGGTGGCGCGCATTGGTCTCGCCGAAGTTGCCTTGCCGGGCGGAGATGCCATCGGTTCTCGTGGATTAGATTTTCACATCAAGGGTCTTGAATCGCTAGGTGCAACAGCACACGTTGAACACGGATATGTCATTGCTGAAGCACCACAAGGTTTAATTGGTGCTGCAATCTCTCTAGATTTTCCTAGTGTTGGCGCAACAGAAAATCTCATGACGGCAGCTGTATTAGCCCAAGGTGTAACCACAATTGAAAATGCAGCGCGCGAACCAGATTTAGTTGATCTCGGTGAATTTCTCATCTCGATGGGTGCAAAGATTGCAGGACTTGGTTCACCTGTCATCACAATTACTGGTGTTAAAGAGTTGAGCCCTGCCCATCACATCACTGTTACCGATCGCATTATCGCTGGTACATGGGCATTTGCAGCAGCGATGACGCAAGGAGATATCACTATTCATGGCGCACGTGCAGATCATATGGAAGTCATGCTTGAGAAATTGACCTCTGCTGGAGCAATTGTCACATCTACTGCCGATGGTGTGCGTGTAAAGATGGAACAGCGTCCTACTTCAGTTGATGTTGCAACACTTCCCTATCCTGGCTTTGCTACCGACCTACTGCCATTTATCATCGCCATGAATTCGATTGCTGATGGTGATTCTCTTGTGACAGAAAATGTCTTTGAATCTCGTTTTATGTTCGTCAATGAACTCAGTCGCCTAGGCGCACAAATTCATGTCGATGGCCATCACGCTTCAATTCACGGTATCCCACAGCTTTCTGGTGCCCCAGTTGAGGCGACAGATATTCGCGCAGGTGCCGGCCTTGTTCTAGCAGCCCTTGTCGCAGAGGGTGTCACCACTGTAGATGGCGCATTCCACGTGGACCGCGGTTATCCTGCGTTTGCAGAACAACTTCGCGCCCTCGGCGCAGATGTGACGAGGGAGTAAATAACATGATTCCAGATCGCAACTTAGCTCTTGAGTTGGTTCGCGTGACGGAGACGGCAGCACTTGCTGCAGCACCCTGGGTTGGACGCGGTGAGAAAGATTTAGCAGATGGCGCAGCAGTAAAAGCTATGCGCGCAATGATTAATACAGTTGATATGTCTGGCGTTGTCGTCATTGGTGAAGGCGAGAAAGATCAAGCGCCGATGCTTCATAACGGAGAACAGGTCGGAAACGGTGACGGCCCATCGTGTGATGTTGCCGTCGATCCTATTGATGGAACTTCACTTACTGCCCAAGGAATGGATGGCGCAATAAGTGTGATCGCGCTAGCTCCACGTGGTTCGATGTTTGATCCACAAGATAGTTTTTATATGAACAAAATAGTTACCGGTCCGGAAGCAGCCTCTGTGATTGATATTCGCGCTTCCGTCGCTACAAATATTGCAGCGGTTGCAAAGGCTAAAGCTCTTAAGGTCAGCGACATTACCGTCGTCGTTCTCAACCGTCCTCGCCACCTTGGGCTTATCGAAGAGATACGAGCAACCGGTGCCAGAATCAAATTAATTCAAGATGGAGATGTTGCCGCCGCGATTGAAACTGCCAGACCAGATACTGGAATCGATCTTCTTATGGGAATTGGCGGTACTCCTGAAGGAGTAATCACGGCAGTTGCGATGATCTGTTTAGGTGGTGCAATTCAAGGCCAGCTACATAGAGATGGAGTCACCGAAGCTCGCGTGCTCACCACCTCTGATCTCTGTAACTCTGATGATGTCTTTCTCTCAGCGACAGGAATCACCGACGGAGAGTTAGTTCAGGGTGTCAGATATACAAAATTTGGAGCGACTAGCAACTCGCTGGTTATGCGTGGAAAATCAAAGACGGTGCGCTTGATTCAGACCGAACACAATCTGTAGGCTAAGCACTACCTCGAATGATCAATTTCGGCGCAATTTTCTTAGATAAAACCTTCTCACCCTTCAACTTCTTCAACAATCCAGCTACCAAACTCTCTCCAATTTTTTCAAAATCTTGACCGATTGTCGTGATATTTGGAAAGGTCTGTAGACCACGGTTTGTATTGTCAAAACCGATCACCAAAACATCTGAGCCCACGGAGTAGTTCAACTCTTTTAAGGTTTGAATAACGGCAAAAGCCATCTCGTCATTACCTGCAAAGATTGCATCAATATCATGGCGTCGATGCATTAAGCGTTCAGTCATTGCAGCACTACTCGCGTATGTATTGGAACTGTGCTCAACTAGTGAAGGGTCATATTCAATACCGGCCTTGAGAAGACCTTTCTTGTAGCCCTCAAAACGGGAAACGCTCCAGGATTGATCTAATCCACCGGTGATCATGCCGATTCTTTTTCGCTTCTTACTTACCAAATAATCAATGGCCATTCTGCCACCCACCCGATTGTCGGTATCGACCCAGGAAATTGTTGTCGTGGGAAATAGCGGCGCACCAAAGGCGATCATGGGGATTCTTACTTGACTAAAAATTGATTCCAGATTCTTTGGAACTTGACCTACAACTATGAATCCATCAACGTTATATCCAGATATTTTTTCTGCGATATCTTCGGAGTACTCATTTTCGGCAGTGCTTTTTCTCGCATGTGCAATGAGTTGTAAGTCATAACCGAGAGCGCTCAGCTTTTCGTAAATCGGGTTAATTACATGACCCCAGAAAGCTGACTCAAAGAGTGTGTTGATGTCGTGAAAGAATATGAGTCCGATTGTCTGTGTACGTACTCCTGTTAAGGCACGAGCATGGCGATTAGGGATGTAATTCATATCCTTGATCGCTTTATTTATTCGCTTGAGTGCATCGGGAGATACCGATTCTGGAGAATTTACGGCGCGAGAAACCGTTGCCCGCGAAACTTTGGCGCGTTTAGCAACATCTTCTAGCGTGACATTTTCCTTCACGGGCTGATCCTATCAACGCAGGAGAGTATGGGAAATATTCACGCTTAGAATTAACTCCTAAATGAACGAATCAGGTCCCTATATGCCAGTGCACTCTCCTTGAGAGTTCTCTTCATCTTATTTTTGAAATCAACAAAGACGAGTCCGAAACGCATTTCAAAGCCCCAGGCCCATTCGAAATTATCCAAGAGGGACCAGACGTAATAACCCTTGAGATTGACACCACTCTTATGAGCATCGACACATGCACTGATGTAGCGTGCAATGTATTCATCTCTTTTGATGTCATGAATCTTTCCATCTTCTGACGGCCCATAGTTATAGCATGTGCCATTTTCGGCTACGAAGATAGGAATATCTGGATACCTCTGTGAGACCTGAATGAGTGTCTCTTTAATACCATCTGGAGTCCAAGACCAACCCATGTCCGTGCGCTCTTTTCCAAAGCCTGCGCCATCGATTGAAGTAGTTCCTGGGAAAAGTTCTGCGCCATTGCCGCCGCCTTTAAAGACATCAGCGTTGTAGTAGTTCACGCCAATCCAATCCCTGCCAGATGAAACATCACCAATTTCATTTTCGTCACAGAAGATTCCGGTTTCACGCTCAAAAATCTCTACTAGATCAGCAGGATACTTTCCTTCATACATTCCCTGCATCCACCAACGATTCTTATAACCATCGACGATCTCGAGATCCTTCAAGTTTTCTACTGTGGACGGACCAATTAACATGGGATTTGTCAGATTGTTGACGGCTCCGACAAGAACATGAGGAGATTCACTCTTTACTGCCTGTGAACCCTTTGCATGCGCACGGACTAATTGGTGTGCGACCTTGACTGCCGTTGGTAGATCACGGATACCTGGCGCATGTTCGCCTGTTAAATTCCCAAGCCAAGCTACACACCACGGCTCGTTAATCATCGCCCAGTACTTAACTCTGTCTCCATAACGCGCTGACATTTTTCCCGCATATTCACTATATAGATCTACAACTTCGGGATTAGCCCATCCACCAATAGCTTGCAATTCTTCTGGGAGATCCCAGTGATACAAAGTTAGATTCGGTTGAATATCTCGTTCTAGTAATCCATCAATGAGGCGATCGTAGAACGCCATGCCTTTTTCATTGAATGCCCCTGATCCAGTTGGCTGAACTCGCGGCCAAGAGATCGAAAAGCGATATGAATCAAGAGAGAGTTCCTTCATGATGTTAAGATCAGTTTCTAACATTTCAATATGCTCCACGCCTCGATGATTAGCACCTGAACCATCTTTAATTGCACCAGGAACTTCACCTAAAGCATCCCAAATACATCTTCCTCTATCGCCAGATGCATGCCCACCTTCGATCTGCATCGATGAGGTGCCAGCTCCCCAGATGAAATCTTTTGGAAGTGATGAAGTATCCACATTGCGCAGACTCATTAAGGTAATCCCTTTACATACTCCAGGCTCTCCTTGATACCTTCGAAAATATCACCCGCATACTCGTCAAACTCAACTATTGGAAGTGCGTGCGGAGCGGTTGCAATTACTGCAGCTAGTGGAACTTCACCACGACCGGCAGGAACCTGAAGTCGGGTATCGGTTTCACTCTTTACTAATTCACCACGCTCATTAAAAGTATTATCAGAGCCTCTAACATTTTTACCATCTTTGATGTGAAGGAATTGAACGCGATTTCCGAGTCGAGAGAGTAAATCTGGTCCATGAAGGCCGCCGGCATGCACCCAGTAGGCATCTACTTCAAGAATTACTCTAGCTTCGAGCATGCTCTCAAAGAATTCAAGGGCTGATTCTTCATTTATCTTTGTAGCAATCTCCCATGCATGATTGTGATATCCAACCTGCAGACCGTATTCGACCGCCTCTTCGGCTGCCTTATTCATCTCATGCGCGATCTCGCTAATATCATTGGCATTTTGCCACTTCGATTGATCAACAATCGGTTCGATCACAGTTTTGATCCCAAGCTTTACAGCCGCCTCGAAGGTTTCTCTTCGAGAAATACCGACTAGATGAGCGTGTGCACTTGGAGCAGTAATTCCATTGGCAGCGAAAGCTTTTGCATAATTATCTACTTGTGCAACAAAATTCCAGGGTTCAACTTGTGTAAATCCGATTGTGGCTGCTCGCTCTAAAGAGCCACTAAAGTCTTTCTCAATCTCGTGACGCAAGGTGTAGAGCTGTAGTGAAGTATTTGGATTTCGCATTGTTTACCTTCTTCCTTTGAATGCTTTTACCCCAGAAACTGCTAAGCGATGGTCATCCGGCCCAGCCATTCCACTGACGATGAGAACACCAGCTAATTGTGAGTCTTGGGTCTTAAGCGGAATTGCGCCGCCATTCGCGGCAAAAGAGTTTTCACTTAAGCCGCTCTTTTCGTACCAAGATACACCTTGCTCTTCACACAGAACAAGTTCCAACAGTGAAGAATTCTGGGAGAACTCAACAACTGCA
>CANLFL010000013.1 GCA_947489825.1 Candidatus Nanopelagicaceae bacterium | reverse complement strand
GCACCAAGTGCGCCATATTCCTGGCCCACATCAAGGACCAGTGATAACGCAGGGCGCAATGTGCACGCTGCGCTCTGTAGATCATTGCTCAGTGATGCGCCGACTGCTTTCGAATCGCCTGCAAGAAGTGCTTGCATGAGTTGATCGCTGATGCGGGGTGGTGAAATATCGCGTTCGGCACGAAGTCGATCACATTCGGCATAGACAGCAGGGGTTGAAAGTCCAACGCTAGAAAGAGCTAATACCCAGTGATAAGTACCGCGAGAAAGTGCTGACGTTAATTCATCGCCATGTCCTTGGCCGATAGCTGTTCCACCGGTGAGCATGAAGGGAACATCGCTACCGAGGGATGCTGCGAAATCGTGTTGCTCGTCGCGACTCATATTTAATTCATAGAGATTATCAATGGCCAAAATTGTTGCAGCAGCATCTGCACTCCCTCCGGCCATTCCACCTGCAACAGGAATGCTCTTCTTTACTTCGATATGTGCGTCGATGGTGATGTCATATTCGGAGGCAATCAGTTGTGCTGCCTTAAAAACTAGATTTGTGTGATCTTCTGGAACGCCGTGGGTGTGATCGCCGGTGATTGAAATTGTTATCCCTGAACCTGGTTGGCTCTTTGTCACCGTCACATCATCAAAGATTGAGATCGCCTGAAAGACTGAGACGAGGTTGTGATAGCCATCTTTTTCACGCGGGCCTACAGATAATTGGAGATTGACCTTTGCAGGTACGCGCACCGTCACGCTCTCTTTAGCCACGACTAGACCTTATTACTTATCTGGCAATTGTGCAGAAATCTTCAATGGTTAACGCTTCTCCACGTAAGGTGCCGTCAATTCCCACTGATGCAAGATGCGCCTCGGCTGCAGCAGAACTTCCGTAGAGAGATGACAAGGTCGAGCGGAGCATTTTTCTGCGCTGGGCAAAGGCGAGATCAATAATCGAAAAGACTTTCTTGCGCAGCACTTCATCACCCAGTGGGGCATGGCGAGTAAATCCAACAAGCTTGGAATCGACATTGGGTGCTGGCCAAAAAATAGCTCGAGAGACTGAACCAGCACCAGAGACATCTGCCCACCACGCAGCTTTCACGCTGGGGATTCCGTACTCCTTGCTATTTGGTTTTGCGGCAAGACGATCTGCCACCTCTGCCTGAACCATCACAACGCCTTTACGAAGTGTGGGAAAAAATTCAAGAAGATGGAGAAGAACTGGAACAGATACGTTGTAGGGCAAGTTTGCGACAAGGACAGTTGGTGCAACATCTAACGTGCGAATTGTAAGAGCATCGCTATTAATAACCGTCAGCATCGATGCGCGATTGCTATGGTGTGCAGCCGTTATAGGCAACTGAGTTGCAAGGCGTTGATCAATCTCAATAGCAACAACTGATGCAGCTTCTTCTAATAGCGCAAGAGTAAGTGAGCCAAGACCCGGTCCAATTTCTAGCGCAACATCATCTGACTTCACATCTGCTACTCGCACAATTTTGCGACAGACATTTGCATCGATCACAAAGTTCTGTCCTAGGGCTTTTGAAGGTTTGAGATCAAGAAGTGCTGCAAGTGCTCTAATCTCTGCCGCACCTAAGAGGCTCACAGGGTTGACCCTGCTGCAAATGAGCCGAAAATTCGTTCGGCGTTATGTGAAAGAGCTGTAGCAAATTCAGCTACATCAGCATTGCGCTCTGCAGCCATAGCGCGAACAATCGTTGCAATCTGGGCCGGTGTGTTAAGTGCGCCTCGGTGCGGCATAGGGGCCAAAAATGGTGCATCAGTTTCAACTAAAATTTGATCTATCGGAGTGATAGCAAGTGCTTCACGTAACTGAGGTGCATTCTTAAATGTGATAGTTCCAGCAAATGAGAGAATATATCCGCGTTCAATACATTTCTTGGCCATCTCTACATCTCCAGAAAAGCAGTGAAAGACAGTCTTCTCTGGCGCTCCAACCTCAGCCAGGACAGATAAGACATCATCATGTGAATCTCGATCATGGATGACTAACGCTTTATTGGTTCGCTTAGCTAGATCAATATGCCATTTAAATGATTCTTGCTGACGTGCTCGAAGTTCTGGAGGAGTGCGAAAGTAATCTAGGCCAGTCTCACCGATTGCACGCACACGTGGTTGTTGGGCAAGTGCTTCAATGATTGCCCAATCTGCTTCGAGATCTTCAACAACTGGCGCTTCATTAGGGTGGAGCGCAACGGCTGCAAGAACTTGTCCATCAAAGAGCGCAGCCAAATTTGCTCCCCATTGTGATTGCTCTGCTGAATATCCCACTTGAATAATGCGATCGATCCCTGCTCTAGCGGCATCTTCGATTACTTGACGAACTTCTGCTGAATCAACATCTGCATTTGCCACGATCTCGATATGTGCGTGAGAATCAACGCAAGGAACTGGCAGTGGCTCTGGAGCCGGAGCGAGTTGACGATCGATATCGCGATTGTGGCGATCGGCCATAGGGGGATTTACTCTTTAATCTCAAGACGTGGAAAGAGCACAGGAGTCTTTGTCACAACCGCACCTTGTGGCAACTGTCCCCACGTAGCGATCTGACTTACCTTCTGATCTCCGATTACACCAAGAGAGCTTTGCGCACCTAGTGATTGCCACAAAATTTCTGTCGTTGCTGGCATTACTGGATGTAACAACACTGCTAGCGCGCGAAGTGATTCTGCAGTGTTGTAGAGAACTTCTTCGAGTTCGGCCTTATTGGCAGGATCTTTAGCAAGGATCCATGGCTCTTTCTCAGTCACATAGCCGTTGACCTTCTTGCAGAAATCCATCGCTGCAACAATTCCACCTTGGAAATCGAGAGCGACCATCGCTGCATCGGCCTTATCGACTGTTGCTTGAAGTGCCTGCGCCAAAACTTCATCACGGGCAGGTCCTGGAAGAAGCCCACCACAGTACTTTTCAATCATCGCAGCAAGGCGTGAAGCAAGGTTTCCAAAGTCATTTGCAAGCTCTGATGTGTATCGAGCGCTCATATCTTCCCAAGAGAAAGATCCGTCGCTACCAAATGGAATTGCGCGCAAGAAGTAATATCTAAAGGCATCAACACCGAAGTGATCAGTGATATCAGATGGTGCGATACCGGTGAGCTTTGATTTACTCATCTTTTCGCCGCCGACCAATAACCAGCCGTGTGCAAAAACTTTACGTGGAATATCGATACCGGCAGCCATCAACATCGCGGGCCAAATCACAGCATGGAATCGCAAAATATCTTTTCCAACAAGGTGCACATCTGCTGGCCAGGTTTCTGCAAACTTCTTGCCGCCTTCTGAATCAGGAGCATCGGTCAAACCAACTGCAGTTGCATAGTTAAGGAGGGCATCAAACCAGACATAGACAACCTGGTCTGTATCCCAAGGAACAGGAATTCCCCAATCAAATGTGGAACGACTAATCGAAAGATCTGAGACGCCGCCTTCAAGGAAAGAGATCACTTCATTGCGAGCACTCTCGGGCTGGCATGCCTCTGGATTGTTCTTATAGTGATCTAGCAACGGTTGCGTAAATGCTGAAAGTTTAAAGAACCAGTTATTCTCATTTACGAGTTCAATTGGTTTGCTATGGATTGGGCAGAGTTTTTCACCATCTGCATCGATGAGATCACCAGGTAATTTAAATTCTTCACAGCCAACACAATATGGGCCTTCATATTTTCCAGCGTAAATGTGGCCAGAATCTTTTAAAGATTGTAAGAACTTCTGCACTCGCTCTGTATGGCGAGGTTCGGTGGTGCGGATAAAGTCATCGTGAGCAATATTGAGCGCACTCCAATTTGGCTTCCATGCATCTGCAACAAGGCGATCAACCCATGCTTGTGGAGCAACGTTGTTCTGCTCGGCGGTGCGCATTACCTTCTGCCCGTGTTCATCGGTACCTGTCAGAAACCAGACCGACTCTCCGCGCTGGCGATGCCAACGAGTAAGGACATCTCCGGCCACAGTTGTATATGCGTGCCCGATATGAGGGGCATCGTTGACGTAGTAGATCGGCGTCGTCAGATAGAAGGATTTCACGGGCGCCATCTTATTACGACTTACTCGCATCAACGACAGCTGCGTAAACGACCTTCTTCGGCAGATCAAACTCTTTAGCGACTGTGGCGATCGCATCTTTGCGATCCATGCCAGCAGACTCGAATTCGCGCACTCGACTGACCATCTCTTCAGCTGTCTTTGCTGCAGATCCCACAGGAACTCCTGCAATCACCATTGTAATCTCACCAAGAATCTCTTTCGATGTCGACCAGGCAAGTAATTCACTCAAAGTGCCGCGGACAGTCTCTTCATATGTCTTTGTCATTTCGCGACAAATTGCAGCGCGGCGATCGCCACCAAATGTCTCAAGGGCATCGCTCAAGCATTCAGTAATTCGATGAGGCGCTTCAAAGAAAATCATTGTCCGCTCTTCAAAGCGAAGTGATTCAAGATGGGATTGGCGAGCACCAGCACTTCGTGAAAGAAATCCTTCAAAGGTAAAACGATCTGTGGCAAGGCCTGAGAGGGCCAGTGCCATTGTTGGCGCACTTGGTCCTGGGATAACAACGATAGGAATATTAAGTGCGATCGCATCACGAGTCAGGCGAAAACCAGGATCGCTAATTGTTGGCATACCAGCATCCGATACGACGAGTACGCGTTTGCCAGCTTGCAGCAGTGCGAGAACTTCTTGTGTGCGAGCAGTTTCATTTCCATCGAAGAAGGAAATAATCTTGGCTGTGAAGGTAACACCTAGATCAGATGCCAAGCGATGGAACCGACGAGAGTCTTCAGCGGCAATTACTTCAGCGCTTTCGATAGCTGCTTTCAGGCGCGGGCTTGCATCTCCTGGATTTCCAAGGGGAGTTGCTGCAAGAGTTAAGGTCACAGCGCTATCTTCTCAGGAATTACTCCACTTTACTTACAGATGCGCCTAACCTTGGGCTCGTGACCTACATTGGAATCTATGCGATCGCAGCTATTGGATTTCTCCTGCGCATTATCAATCTGGGTCTTCCCAAAGGGTTGATCTTCGATGAGGTCTATTACGTAGATGGTGCACGTGATCTTTTAGCCTACGGCGTTGAGGTAGATGGAAGCAAGGCTGAATTTATTGTTCATCCACCGGTTGGAAAGTGGTTGATTGCAGCAGGTATTCAAATATTTGGTAACGATGAATTTGGTTGGAGAATTTCGACTGCAATAGCAGGGGTTATTTCGATCATTCTTATCGGACTTATCGCCCACCGACTCTTTAGATCTCGCTTCCTTACTCTCTTAACTACATTTCTGGCTACAGTGGATGGTCTAGCTCTTGTTCATTCGCGCACGTCCCTGCTAGATAACTTTCTGACTACCTTCATCCTTACTGCAACATATTTCTTTATTAGAAAGAATTATCTTGCCACGGCCATATTCTTAGGATTTGCTCTCGGCACTAAATGGAGCGCGGTTTATTTCGTCGTGATCTTTGGTGCGATCGCTCTCTATCGCGCATTTACACACCACACTGGGCGTGATCTGATCAAACCGACACTGACTCGTATCGCAACCTTTGGAATAGTACCGGTTGCAATTTATGTAACATCATGGGCTGGTTGGTTTATCTCAGATCGCGGTTGGGGCAAAGATCATTCAACAAATCCCATTGCATCATTTATTAATTATCACCAGCAGATGCTCGGCTTCCATACTGGTCTAAGTCAAAAGCACACCTACCAAGCAGATCCCTGGACATGGCTTATTCAATCGAGGCCGACATCCTTCTACTATCAATCACCAAAAACATGTGGCGCAGATTCCTGCTCACAAGAAGTTCTCGCTATGGGTACACCCTTTCTCTGGTGGGCAGGAGCGATTGCAATTTTTGTTGTGGTTGGATTTTGGATCAAATCAATCGTAAAGAGAAGGATGGAGCCCGCCTCAACCATCATCGTGGTTGGTATGGCAGCTGGTTATCTACCGTGGTTTGCTTTCCAGGATCGCACAGTATTTTCCTTCTATTCAATCATTTTTCAGCCATTTCTTATCTTCGCAATCATCTACTGCGCACGTTGGTTTATCTCGCAGAATCAAAGATGGGGCACTATTGGTAGCGTTGCATTTGCGTTACTGATCTTCTTTAACTTTCTCTACTTTCTCCCGATCTTTGTGGGAGATGTCATCACATACGATGCTTGGTATGCGCGTATGTGGCTGCCGAGCTGGATTTAGCGCAGGCTACTCATTGGAAGCGCGGTTTTCGCGAAGTCGCGTCACCGCTTCTTCGGCCAACTGTTGATCAAAGATTTCATCTCTAGAAGGCGCTGCTGCGGCAAGTGCTTCGCGCTCAAGACGCTCTTGCTCATCACTCCACTTACCTGGCTCAGTTAAATCGATGACACGACTAGATGGAACAGCCTTAGCTGCAGTTACATATGTTGGAACCGGAATGCTCTGTGGATCCCATTCGTTGGCAGCTTTCTGACTTCCCTTAGGCAGAACAGTAACTCCTGAAATCTCTCGCTCAGCGAGCGGAATCCAGTGTTCGGTTGTTGTCTTGGGTGTGACAACCTCCACAAGATTAGTTGTGGAGATGCCGGCGTTTGTACGCTGGAGCTCGTCACGGCGACGCTTAGCAATTTTCTCAGTGTTGGTGTCATGTCGCACATGTGCAAGATAGAAAATGAATCCTGCAACGGGTAACAAGATGAGTGTGTAAGTAACTGCTTGCATAATTGCACCTACCAATGTCATTACGAGTGATGTGAGAATGAGAGAGAAGAAAAGCCTATTTCGTGTTAATTGGAGTTGACGTGCGCGTAATCGATCGACCTCAGAAAGTGGGTTAGCGGTACCGGAGACGACATCAAGTGCGCGTCGATATCGCTCTGCGCTCTTGCCGGTGAATTCATTTCTACTATGTATCCAGCGTGGCAGAAAATAGGCAACCCACATGCCAATAATTGCTAGATAGATAATTCCAGAAGCCATGATGTTCCAAGATTAAGGGGTCACCCCTTAACATCTGTGGATTTGCCCCTTACCCATCTGCACTTTTTTATTCGACTGTTGGGTTCTCTTTTACATAGCTCACGTGGTCACGCCACTGTCCATCAATATGTAAATATCTCGCACGCGTACCTTCGAGAAGATAGCCAGCTTTCTCGGCGACTTTGCATGAAGGTGCATTTTCAGGGCGAATGTTGATCTCGATGCGGTGCAATCCAAGTTGATCGAATCCAAAGCGAGTAAGAATTTCAACAGCCTTGGTCGTATATCCACGGTTGGCAAAATCCTGATCGATCCAATAACCGATATGGCCACCGCGTAAAGCGCCGTAGATAACTCCGCCGAGCGTGATCTGCCCAATCAGGTTGGGGCCTTTCCAGATAACAAAAGAGAATGAGCGGCCGTTTCGAGCTTCGCGATTAAAGGTTGTGATCATTGAGAAAAATGATGGGAGTTGAGGAGCTGCAGCTGAAGGGCCGAGCGTCACAGTTGGCAGTGTTGCTTCCCATTGCTTGAGCCATTCGCGATTCTTGTGGCGCACTCGATTCCACTTCATTCGATCGCGCAAGCGAAGAGGACGAAGCTCTAGCTCTCCATCACTTAAGAGAATTGGCCACTGATGAGATGACATGGCAGCTAGATATATCGACGTTCGAGAACAACAACAGTGACATCGGCGCCAGTTTCAAGGGATGTCACACCTTCTGGGACTGCAATGAATGCATTGGCATCTGAGAGTGTGGTCTGCTCATCTTGAGCGGATGAATCACCTTTACCCAGTGGAGTAATCGACTTTCCATCTTCTGACAAAATTCCTCGAACATATGACCGTTGATTATCTGGAGAGGTCACTGGCTTCTCTAACTTCGCCTTCACAGATGGGCGATGAATTGTGGAGGCACCGAGCATCGTACGAATCATGGGGCGGATGAAGAGTTCAAATGAAATGTAGGCAGCGATTGGATCGCCAGGAAGAGTAACTACTGGAACTTTATCTGGCCCGATCGTTCCATAATTGTGGCGGCCACTGGATTCGATAGCTAGGTCAATTGTTGTGATCTCACCGATCCCGCTCAGTGTGCGAGTGATCAGATCAAAAGAATCATCGTTGCGCTCACCACTAATGATGATCAAATCTGCACGAACTAGTTGATCTTCGATAACATCTTTCAGCGCTTCTTCATCATCTGGAATTGTATGGACGCGATATGCAACAGCACCTGTTTCACGTACAGCCGTTGTCAGTAGCCATGAATTAGTTTCGTACTCTTCATCTGCGCCAAGCGCCTGTCCGGGCTCAACTAAATCTGGCCCAGCAGAGAGAACAACTACGCGTGGATGCGGACGAGTGAGAAGATGATCGCGGCCGATAGATGCAGCCAATCCAATCTGAGTAGAGCGAATACGACTTCCCTCTTTTAGGACTAAACGCTCGCCAGCAAAGACATCGGCGGCCAAGGTTGCTCCGTGGGCATCGAGAAGTGCCATATCAAATGGTTCAAGTGGGCGGCAAAGGGCCAATAGGGATGAGAGGAACTCATCAACTCTTACATGCTCTGCCATAATCTCACCATACTTGTTCGAGCTACTGAATTCGGGGATTGACGTGAACTTTCAGAATGAAAAGTCTGATCTTCGAAAAAGATACCGTCGAGAACGTAGCGAACATGCAGTTGATACTCCATATTCATATCTCATTGATTCACAAGAGATTTCATCGGCGAGAGTTATCGCTAGTTACATTTCATATGGTGACGAACCCAACACTTCAGAACTCAATCAGGCAATTCTTGCCGCTGGAAAAAAGTTACTTCTGCCTCGCATGATTGAAGATCGTGGTGAAGTTGGATTGGAGTGGGTTCCATGGAATGGAGATCGGCAATATCTTAAAGAGCGAGGTCGCATTTTTGAACCAATTGGTCCTGCAGATATTGACCACAACCAGATTGACGTTGTCATCGTCCCTGCGTTACGAGTAGATGGCGATGGATATCGTCTTGGACAAGGCGGCGGATTCTATGATCGCGCACTTGTCCATCTTGCTGCATGGAGTATCGCACTGATATTTCCTGAAGAAATTTCTGGTCAACCTTTACCACGAGAAAGTCATGATGTTCCGGTTAATGCGTATGCAACCTATGACATGATTCTTCGATTAACTTAAGGAAGATTACGAGCTATCACAATTCTTTGCACTTGATTGGTGCCTTCATAAATCTGAGTTAATTTAGCATCGCGCATCATGCGCTCAACAGGATAATCAGATACATATCCATAACCACCCAAAACTTGAACAGCATCGGTGGTCACCTTCATTGCGACATCGCTAGCAAATGCTTTGCTTGAAGCAGAGAAGAATTTGAGGTCCTTATCGTTACGCTCACTCTTTGCCGCTGCCGCATAGGTTAATTGACGAGCTGCCTCGATATTCATCGCCATATCGGCAAGGATGAATTGAATCGCTTGGAATTCAAAGATCTCTTTTCCAAATTGCTTACGCTCATGCGAATACTTCTCTGCGGCATCGAGTGCGCCTTGAGCAATACCGAGGGCTTGAGCAGCAATTGTGATGCGAGTGTGATCCAAAGTATCCATCGCAATCGAAAATCCTTTACCGACATCACCGATGCGGCGATCATCTGAAATCTCAACATTGTCGAAATAAACTTCACGCGTAGGTGAACCTCTAAAGCCCATCTTCTTCTCTGGTGCACCAAATGAAATTCCTGGATCTGATTTCTCTACGATAAATGCTGTAATTCCTTTAGAGCCTTTACTTGGATCTGTCTGTGCGATGACGGTGTAAAACTCAGAGACACCAGCATTTGAAATCCATTTCTTACTTCCATTAAGAAGCCAGCCATTGGATGTCTTCTCCGCCTTTGTCTTTAACGCAGCGGCATCAGAGCCTGCCTCTGATTCTGAGAGACAGTATGAAAAACCTTTTCCTTTAGCCAGCTCTGGGAGCCAACGCTTTTTCTGCTCTGTATCTCCACCGATCATCAACGGTAGCGAACCCAATTTATTGACAGCTGGAATAAGAGATGATGAAGCACAGACGCGAGCGACTTCTTCGATAATAAGTACAACGGCTAGAGCATCTGCTCCTTCTCCGCCAAATTCTGCCGGCACGTGCGCTGCATGCAGATTTGCTTTTATGAGCGCATCCGAGGCCTCTTGAGGGAATCGATGATCCTCATCAACAGCATGTGCGTGAGGTGCGATCTCTTTCTCTGCCAGAGCACGGACGCTTTCGCGCAGCGCTTGATACTCACTTGGCAGTGCAAATAGATCGCTCGTCATTTACTTCTCTTCCCGTGTGCTTAGTGATTTTAAATATTCGTTGTACTGTGCAAGTTCATCTGGTTCACCCATTGCAGCTTTACGCTCTTCATTGCGATCAATGCGTCGGGTCTCTTTCGCATCATCACGCATCCAAAGAATAAAGGTTGCAACCAGGGCAAGAATAATTGGAATCTCGCCCATTGCCCAACTGACACTTCCGCCCGCACGTTGGTCATCCAGAATCCCTGAGCCAAGCCAAGGAATATTCTGCGAAGAGTAGAAACCTTTATCGATCAGGGTTGTGGTGGCTAGGAGGGCGATCGAGAAGAAGGCATGTATCGCCATCGCCGCAAAGAGAATCACAATACGGACCAAGTGATGAATACGACGCGGTGTTGGATCTACACCAATAACAATCATGAAGAAGAGGAAGCCAGCCAGAATGAAGTGGATATTCATAAGTAGATGTCCGGCATGGCTAGCCATAAGTGTTCCAAAGAGATCTGTGAAGTAGAGAACAAAGAGTGATCCATCAAAGAGTGCGAGGGCAATAATTGGATTGGTGAAGAGAGTTCCAATACGAGAATGAAGTAGCGCAACAAGAATTGCTCGAGGGCCACTCTCAGTCGATGTTCGCCCTTGTGGCAGGGTTCTGAGCGCAAGAGTGATTGGTGCACCTAAGACCAGACCAATGGGTGCAATCATACCAAGTGTCATATGAGCAATCATGTGATATTCAAATGAGTACATCGCATAGACACCGAAACCACCGCTTGTAGCAAAATCTATTCCGGAGATGCCGAGTGCAAATGCAATGGTCCGACCCACAGGCCAATTATCTCCACGCTTTTTAAGAATGATTACGCCTTTTATATAAAGTGCAACAGCTAGAATAAGAAGACCAATAAAGAAGACATCTGGTTCGTAAGCCCAGAGTATGCGTGAGAAGGTAGGTGCGGCGGGAATTACTGGATCGATGATGCGATCTGGACTTTCATTCAATGAGAGCCAGACTCCGATTGCAGTTACCCCTGCCATCAAAGCAACTTCTGCGGTAATTAGACGAGTGAGACCGCGCCAATCAATTTTCTCTCTAAGAGATAATTTCTTACGATGTAGGTAACCTAAAAATAAAAGAACACCGGTCAGTATGGTTTTTAGAATAATGACGCGTGCGTAGGTGGTATCCCAAGCATCGCGGAAATTTAAACGAACCCACGCGTTAATCAAGCCGCTGAATACAACGACAATTGCTGCCCACAGCGCCATCACGCTAAATCGCGGAACTGCCATCTTTCGATCTTCAGGAGAAATAAACATCAGCGCGAAGAGACCACCCACCCAGAGCGTTAGCCCCGCTACATGAAGAAGTATCGAACCGGTTGCAAGCGCGTGTGAACCGCCAGCTGCAGAATGACTTTCCAGCGCAGGTGCTGCAATTGCCACCAATGAAATAAGTATGAGTAAGAGCGCTGGAATTACTCGCGTGAGTCGCAGAATCAAGAATCCAACAATAAATGCCACAAGTGTTTGTGCAAAGAGGTATCGACCAATGAGGACTTGAGAGATAAAAGAGCGAAATGTGGTGATATCCAGCGCCTCTGTAAACCCAACGCCAAGAATGTTGGCAAGGGTTGAGATGGTGAAGATCCCAGATGAGAAGAACCAGATTAATCCGATGATTGATGCTTTTCTTCGTAAGGCTACAGAATTCGTAGAGAGGCTACCTTCTGTATTGACTGTAAGAAGGCTCATCGCGAGCAAGAGACCCACGACTGCAAAGCTAGAGAGAAAGCTGAGATATTTTGAGAGTGTCAGCAGCACTTCAAGCGACACGACTATCTCTCTTTAAAGATCTTACGTGCGTATGCACCCATTCCAACGAGCACGAGAATGGAAAGTCCGAGCAGGAATATTACAAAGAGATTAGTTCCAAAATTGCTTCCAACCGGTTCAGCCGTTGCCGACACTGAAGGTTGTGGTGCTGCACTCGCAGATGGTGTGGAAAGCACCACTGCTGAATATGTAAAAGTGAAAGATCCTTCAAGCGGAATATCCGCCTCAGCAAGTAAGAGATAAGAAACTTTATAAAGTCCAGATGTTTCCAGTGGCTTCATCTCTGCAACAGCATCAGTTCCAAGAACCGTGAGAATTCCAGTATCGACTCTTTTGCCATTTGGATCAGTAACTACGATCTCGTTTCCTTCTTCAATGAGTGGAAACTCTGTCGTGATGGTGATTGCACTTGGCCCAGCTTTTAGCGTGGAGCCGGCAATGGGTGATGTTGCAACTAATGTATTGGCTTGTGCGACTGGGGCACATAAGAGAGTAATCAGTGCTGCGGTTGCGAGTATCGCCTTGCGACTGCTCTTCACTTTATGCCTCCTGGCCCATTGACCTGCGCCTCAATTCGCGTCTATGGTCTCACTTCTTTAGACTAGGCATCTACCCCAAGTGGGTTTAATTTTTAAGAATCTTTAATTTTCGAAGG
>CANLFL010000012.1 GCA_947489825.1 Candidatus Nanopelagicaceae bacterium | reverse complement strand
TCAACTGTCACAATTGCAGAAGCGCTATCCCATCCCACATGGGCGATGGGCCCTGTTGTGACCATTAACTCATCAACCTTGGTGAATAAAGGTCTTGAAATTATTGAAGCACATTATCTCTTTGATATTCCATATTCACAGATCGAAGCAGTAATACATCCGCAATCAGTTGTTCATTCACTCGTTGAATATGTTGATGGATCAACGATCGCGCAAGCGAGCCCACCAAATATGAAGGGGCCGATTGCATACGCCTTAAGCTACCCGGATCGTTTACCCAATGCGAGTGTTCCCATTGATTGGAGCGCTGCATCTACTTGGAGCTTTGCACCTATAGATACTGTGAAATTTCCAGCCGTCGATCTTGCTCGTCGATGTGGGTCGCTTGGTGGGGGATTGCCCGCAATCTTTAACGCGGCCAATGAGGTTGCCGTTGCAGCATTTCTTGATTCTCACATCGAATACACAGCAATTATCGATACAGTCGATGCTGTGGTTCAACAACTTTCTCCTATCGCAGTCTCTGCTCTGCGCGATCTTGCCGATGTCAGTGCCATCGAAGATGATGCTCGTCGCGTAGCCCACGAAGTCATTAAGAGAGCGGTCTGACTATGGAGATTTTAGGAATTCTTGCCTTTGTTGTTGCACTACTTCTATCTGTGATGGTTCACGAATTTGGCCATTACATCACCGCCCGTAAATTCAATATGAAGGTGACTGAGTTCTTTTTAGGTTTCGGAAAGCGGATCTGGTCTTTCCGTAAGGGTGAGACTGAATATGGAATCAAGGCAATTCCCGCTGGTGGATATTGCAAAATCTCGGGTATGACTCCCGATGAAGTGATGGAGCCAGGTGAAGAGTCGCGCGCCTTCTATATTGCACGCTCCTCTAAGAAACTCATTGTTCTTGGTGCGGGTTCATTTCTCCACTTCGTTCTTGGAATCCTCCTGCTCTTCACACTCCTTGCTGGAGTAGGTGTCAACTCTTTAACTTCTGTTGTTAAAGAGGTAGTGCCTGAAACCTCTGCCGTTGCAGCTGGGTTCCGACAGGGTGATGAGATTCAATCCATTAACGGTGAAGAAGTAACCGATTGGGCGCGTGGAGTCGAACTCATTCGCGAATCAAATGGTGGAGAACTTACCTTTACCGTTCTTCGTAGTGGCCAACCTGTAGAGCTTCGTGCAACGCCTCGACTTACCGATGTTGGAGGCGAGCAGCGATATGTTCTAGGCATCATGAATGAAGTTGGTATCAAGAGATTTGGAATACTTAAGGCTGGCCAAGAGTCATTCGCAATCACTGGGTCAATGGCAGTTCAATCCGTTAAAGCACTTGCGCTATTGCCAGCGAAAATTCCAGAGCTGTGGGGCCAGACATTTGGTGGCCAAGAACGTGATATCGATGGTCTCGTTGGTGTCATCGGTGTTGCTCGCGTATCTGGTGAAACTCTTGCAAGCGGTGATCAGAACTGGAACCAACGCATTGGCACCTTCTTACTCATCATCGCTAGCTTAAATATTTTTGTTGGAATATTTAATCTCTTACCAATCCTGCCTCTCGATGGTGGTCACATGGCTGTCGCAATCGCAGATGAATTTCGCGCATTTATTGCTCGACTTCGCGGTCGCCCGCGTCCTGCCCCTATCAATGTGCAGGTGCTCACACCCATCACCGCAGTAGTCGTAGTAATTCTTATTGCGCTCACCCTTCTCTTACTCGTTGCCGACATAGTCAATCCCATCTCGCTCAATGGCTAAAGTTGGGGCAGAATAGCGCCATGGTTGATCTCGGAATTCCTTCAGCGCCACTTAAGACCCTTGCACCTCGTCGTAAAACAAGGCAGATGATGGTGGGCAAGGTCGGTATCGGTAGCGACCATCCGGTCAGCGTGCAATCTATGTGCACAACCGTCACCTCAGATGTCAATGCAACTCTTCAACAGATCGCAGAACTCACCGCTACGGGATGCCAGATTGTTCGCGTTGCAGTTCCCAGTCAAGATGATGCTGATGCACTTGCACAAATTGCAAAGAAATCTCAGATTCCTGTTATCGCAGATATTCATTTTCAACCAAAATATATTTTCGCCGCAATCGATGCTGGATGCGCTGCAGTCCGAGTAAATCCGGGAAACATTAAGCAATTCGATGACAAGGTCAAAGAAGTCGCAAAAGCTGCTGGAGATGCGGGAATCCCAATCCGTATCGGCGTTAACGCCGGCTCGCTCGATCCTCGCCTTCTTGCAAAGTATGGAAAGGCAACACCGGAGGCGTTGGCTGAGTCTGCGCTCTGGGAGGCATCGCTCTTTGAAGAGCATGGATTTTCAAATATTAAGATTTCAGTAAAGCATCACGATCCAGTCACGATGGTTAATGCATACCGAATCTTGGCTTCTAAATGTGATTACCCACTTCACCTCGGTGTGACAGAGGCAGGCCCTGCCTTCCAAGCAACAATTAAATCTGCATCAGCATTTGCAATTTTGCTGGCAGAAGGTATCGGCGACACTATCCGCGTATCGATGTCAGCGCCTCCGGCAGAGGAAGTCAAAGTCGGAATTTCAATTTTAGAATCACTCAACCTGCGCCAACGTAAACTCGAAATTGTTTCCTGTCCGTCATGCGGCCGTGCACAAGTCGATGTCTACACATTGGCTGAAAAAGTGCAGGCAGGTCTTGAAGGAATGACAGTTCCACTACGCGTTGCCGTCATGGGTTGCGTCGTTAATGGTCCGGGTGAAGCGCGCGAGGCAGACCTTGGTGTTGCATCTGGAAATGGAAAGGGTCAGATCTTTGTAAAGGGAGTGGTCATCAAGACCGTTCCCGAGGCTCAGATCGTTGAAACTTTAATTGAAGAAGCGATGCGCCTTGCAGATGAGATGGAAGCTGCAGGAGTTGCAAGCGGAAAGCCTGAAGTTCTTACGCAGTAAAGGCGCAATAAGCAGCAGAGTCTCAGGTAGGCTCGCTCCATGTTGCGAATGTCTACCCTCTTCTTGCGCACCTTGCGCGATGATCCAGCAGATGCTGAAGTTGCAAGCCATCGCCTCTTAATCCGCGCCGGTTACATCCGTCGAATCGGTGCCGGTATTTACTCATGGCTACCTCTCGGTGTGATCACGCTGCGCAATATCGAGCGCGTGATTCGTGAAGAGATGGATAAGGCTGGATTCCAAGAAGTTCATTTTCCTTCACTCCTTCCACGCGAGCCTTACGAGGTAACCAATCGTTGGGAAGAGTACGGCCCATCACTTTTCCGTTTACAAGATCGCAAAGGTGCAGATTATCTCTTAGGCCCAACGCACGAAGAGATGTTTACCTTGATGGTTAAGGGGGAGTACTCCTCATATAAGGATCTTCCACTGTCGATCTACCAGATTCAAACCAAATTCCGCGATGAAGCACGTCCACGTAGCGGAATTATCCGCGGGCGTGAGTTTGTGATGAAGGATTCTTACTCATTTGATGTAGATGATGCTGGCCTTGATGTCTCATATCAAAAACATCGTGACGCCTACGTTCACACCTTTGATCGCCTTGGACTCAAATACAACATCGTAAGGGCAGTCTCTGGCGCGATGGGCGGTTCAAAGTCTGAGGAATTCTTAGCACCATGTCCCACCGGTGAAGATACCTATGTTCTGTGTCCTTCATGTGGATTTGCGGCCAACGTGGAAGCGATGGTGACAAAGGTTGATCCTGTCGATTCCGGTGCAACACCAGCTCTTGAAGAGCTCGATACTCCAAATACTCCAACGATCGAGTCACTAGTGCAGGTACTCAATGAACGCTTTGGCGGGGGATTTACCGGAGCGAATACCTTAAAGAATGTTATGTTGATCGCAGATGGAAAGGCAATCTCAGTTCTATTACCGGGTGACCGTGAAGTTGATCTGAAGCGCTTCCAAGAAAATTGTGGCGGTATTCACGAACTTCGCACATTTGAAGAAGCAGATTTCGCAAAATATCCAGGACTAGTTAAGGGATATATCGGTCCACAAAATGCACAAGCACTCGGAATTACTGTTTACGCCGATCCTCGCGTCGCACCAGGAAGTGCGTGGGTCACTGGTGCCAACAAGAAAGATCGCCATGCGCGCAATGTTGTTAATGGCCGCGATTTCACACCTGATGCATATGTTGAAGCAGCAGAGGTACGTGCAGGAGATGCCTGCCCAGAGTGTGCAACCGAAGTTGTTATTGATCGCGCAATTGAAATTGGCCATATCTTCCAACTTGGACGCAAGTATGCCGAAGCACTTTCACTCACAGTTTTAGATCAGAACGGTAAATCTCAAGTTGTCACCATGGGTTCTTATGGAATAGGTGTTACGAGAGCAGTTGCTGCCATTGCTGAGCAGACATATGACGAGATTGGCCTCAGCTGGCCAGCAGAGCTTGCCCCTGCCAAAGTTCATATTGTTGCTACAGGCAAAGAAGATCTTCCCTTTGATACTGCCGAGAAGATTGCAGCAGAACTTGAAGCGGCGGGTGTGAGCGTCATGCTCGATGATCGACGAGGAACAAGTCCTGGTGTGAAGTTTAAAGATGCAGAGCTCATCGGCAATCCCGTCATCGTGGTTGTTGGTAAATCACTCGAACAAGGAAATGTCGAAGTACGCGTACGCAAGAGTGGAGATAAGCAAGAAGTAGCACTGGCTTCGGCGGTAACTTCAATCTGCACACTCGTAGCTTCGCTTTAGCGCACGTGTTTTACGACATCACACTGACGACTCTAATATTTCTTATCTGTGCTGCTTTCTGTGCTGGCTTGATTGATTCAATGGCTGGCGGTGGGGGACTCATTCAGCTTCCGGCACTCCTTATTGGCCTACCCAAATTTGAAACAGTGGAGGTACTCGGAACCAATAAATTAACGTCGGTCTTTGGAACATCTGCAGCAACACTTCTTTATCGGCGTGCGATCACTTTCAACTGGAAGTTACTGATTGCCATGGCGCTACCTGCATTTATGGGATCTATCGGTGGAGCACTTTTAGCATCGTCAATACCAACAAAAGCGCTGCGGCCGATCATCGTCATTCTCCTGATCGCTGTGGTGATCTACACGGCGATGCGCCCACAACTTGGTGCGGTGGAGTCCCTCAAGCATTCACCGAAGAAGCAGATGCGTATTGGTTCGATTGCAGCTGGCGGAATTGGTTTCTACGACGGATTGATCGGCCCCGGTACCGGATCATTCTTAATTCTGATCTTGGTAGCTGTTTTGGGCTTTGCCTTCTTACAAGCTTCGGCGATGGCAAAGGTCATTAATCTCTGCACCAATCTGGGCGCAATTCTTGTCTTTGGTCTAGATGGTTCAATTCTGTGGAAGGTGGGTCTGGTGTTGGCGGTAGCAAATGTTGCTGGAGGATTGATCGGTGCGACCCTTGCTATACGAGGGGGATCAACCTTTATTCGAAAGATATTTCTTGTGATTACTACTGCGCTAATATTTAAGGTGGGTTTAGACACAATCACAATGTGGTGATAAATTTAGCCTTACAACTTAACAATAATCGAATAGGTAGGCTCGCTTATGGCGCTTAAAGATCAGATTTCCGAACTCGTTACACCGGCAGTATCGGATCTGGGTTTCTACCTAGAAGATGTTCACGTTGCTACTCCTGGAAGCCACCGCATCGTTACCTGCATCGTCGATGGAGATGCTTCATTAAATTTAGATCAAGTAACAAGTGTCTCTCGCGTGATCTCAGAACTTCTTGATGAAGCAGTATTTATGGGGGAGACGCCATTTACTCTCGAAGTAACTTCTCCCGGTGTAGATCGTCCCTTAACCCAACCTCGTCACTTTGCAAAGAACGTTGATCGCCTCCTTAAGATCATTAAGCTCGATGGCAGCGAAATTACTGGACGAATTCTCTCCAACACTGATCACGATGTAACCCTTAGCGTTGCGATTAAGAAAGAGACGATTGAGCAAAGTGTTTCTCTTGCCGATATCAAGCGAGCAGTAGTTGAAATTGAATTTAATCGAAAGGATGACAAGTAAATGCATGTAGATATGCAGGCACTTGCAGCCCTGACCTCTGAAAAGGCAATGCCACTCGAGGCGCTGATCACCGCAATTGAACTCGGTGTACTCACCGCCTATAACGAATTGCCCGAAGCTAAGCCCCGTGCATTTTCACGACTCAATCGTGAAACGGGCGATGTTGCAATCTTGGTCCCGATCTATAACGAAGAGGGCGAGAGAGTTGCTGAAGAGGAAGATTGTCCTGAAGGTTTTGCTCGCAGCGCCACATCGGCTATTCGCCAAGTCATCAAATTTAAGATGCGCGAGACAAATGATGCCGAGATCGTTGTCGAATTCACAGGCTCAGTAGGTGATGTTATCTCTGGAATCGTTCAACAGGGACGTGATCCAAAGATGATTCACGTCAACCTTGGACGAGTTGAGGGAAAAATTCCGCCCCAAGAGCAAGTTCCTGGTGAAGTGTATAAACACGGGGATCGAATTAAATGTTTCGTTGTTGAAGTAAAGCAAGGCCTCAAGGGCCCTGAGATTATGCTTTCGCGCAGCCACCCAGCGTTGGTCAAGCAACTCTTCGCACTCGAAGTTCCTGAAATTCAAGATCGTATCGTTGAGATCATGGCAGTGGCACGTGAGGCAGGTCATCGCACAAAGATTGCAGTGCGCTCACATCGTGCTGGAGTTTCTCCAAAAGGTTCGCTGATTGGTCCCATGGGAGCACGTTCTAGAGCAGTCACCGATGAACTTCATGGCGAAAAAATAGATATTGTCGACTGGTCGGAAGATCCAGCAGAGTTTGTAAAGCATGCGTTAGCACCAGCAAAGGTGACTTCCGTTGAGATAGTTGATGAACTTTCACGGTCTGCGCGTGTTGTAGTTCCTGATTATCAGCTCTCATTAGCGATTGGAAAAGATGGGCAGAATGCCAGATTGGCAGCACGTTTGACTGGCTGGCGCATCGATATTCACCCAGACACTCCCGTCACTCCCGTTGCCTCCGCATAAATTCAGGCTACGTTTAGGAATATCGACCCCTCTTAGATAGACTCAGGGGGTGGAACGAACATGCATTGCATGTCGCAAGAAATATTCTTGGGATGGCCCTGCATCGACAGACACACTTGTTCGGGTAGTTCGGCAGGAGCTGGTACTTATTCCAGACCCTGATCGAAAGTTATCGGGACGGGGAGCTTGGGTACATAGAGAATGTGTGACACAGGCAATCGAGCGAAAGTCATTTAAGGCAGCATTTAAAACTGCCGATAATTTCGATCACTCACAACTACAGCAGTTCATCGCCGATGAACTTACAGAATTGGATGCGAAAGTTATGAAACTCAAATGAGCTCGTCAGAATTATGAGGTCGTTCAACTAAGGCTCGCATTCACATTCGTATGTGGGCCAAGACAGGAGAAATGTGTCAAAGGTCCGCGTACATGAGTTGGCAAAACAACTCGGCATGGAGAGCAAGGAAGTTCTTGCAAAGCTCCAAGAAATGGGCGAATTCGTCCGCTCAGCATCATCAACGGTAGAAGCACCGGTTGTCCGCAAGCTCATTGCGCTATACCCAGATGCAAAACCTATTGAAGAGAAGAAACCAGTTAAGAAGGCAGCTGCCAAAAAGAGCGCTGCCAAAAAGAGTGCAGAGGTTGATCCCGCACTCGCAGCAGAATTGGCAGCAGAGCTCGGTGTAGATCTTGATGCCTTGAAGGCATCTCGCGCAGCGGCAGAAGTTGCAGCGGCCGCGCCGGCTCCAACACCGCACATTCCAGATGAAAGTGCACCTGCAGCGCCCGCAGCAGAAGCACCGAAGCCAGCACCTCGTCCAGGTAACAATCCCTTTTCTACAAGCGGGGCGACAGGTAGCGCAGTTCCACGCCCACCTCGTCCTGGTAATAATCCATTTTCAACAGGTGGCACAGTTCCCCGCCCTCCACGTCCGCAAGGTTCGCAAGGTTCGCAAGGAAGTGGCGCACCACGTCCTGGAATGTCAGGACCTCGTCCAGGTTCTGTTCGTCCGGGATTTGCAGCACGTCCATCTTCTCCACGTCCTGCTGGTACATCTGGTCCAGGTTCGCAATTTCCACCACGCACCGGAACAGGTGCACCAACATCAAGTGGTCCATATCGTTCAAGTGGTCCAGGAGCTGCAGGAGCTGCAGGAGCTGCAGGTACTCCAGGTCGTGCACCTAGCGGTGCACCAGGTCGTGGTGGTCCAGGTCGCGGTGGCGCAGCTGGTGCATTTGGAAAGAATGCAAGTAAATCTTCTAAGCGCAAACCAAAATCTAGAAAAGCGTTGCGTGATGAATTCGACAATATGCAAGCACCAAAATTGGGTGGCGCAGTTGTTCCTCACGGTGATGGAAAGACTCAAATCCGTATGCGCCGCGGTTCATCACTTGCAGATTTTGCAGAGAAGATCAATGCAGATCCAGCAGCGTTGGTTGCAGCACTCTTCCACTTAGGAGAGATGGTTACAGCAACCCAATCAGTGGATGCAGATACCTTTGAAATTCTTGGAGCTCAACTCGGATATGTCATCGAAGTCGTTTCCCCAGAAGATGAAGATCGCGAACTCTTGCAAGATTTCGATATCGACTTGGCGAGAGAGCTTGAAGCTCTTGATCCATCAGAGCTTGTAGCTCGTCCACCAGTTGTTACTGTCATGGGTCACGTCGATCACGGTAAGACGAGTTTGCTTGATGCGATCCGCAAGACTGAAGTTTTCAAGAGCGAAGCTGGTGGAATTACACAGCACATTGGTGCTTATCAAATTCATCATGATCACGCTGGAGTTAATCGCGCTATCACCTTTATCGATACACCAGGTCACGAGGCGTTTACCGCTATGCGTGCACGTGGTGCAAAGGTTACTGATATCGCAGTCCTAGTAGTTGCCGCAGATGATGGCATCATGCCTCAGACAATCGAAGCGCTCAACCATGCACAGGCAGCCGATGTACCTATCGTTGTTGCAGTGAACAAGATTGATAAAGAGGGTGCAAACCCAGATAAAGTCCGCCAGCAACTTACCGAGTACAACTTGGTCGCAGAAGAGTACGGCGGCGAGACAATCTTCGTAAACGTTTCCGCTAAGGCAGGAGAGGGAATCGATGCACTCATCGAATCCATCCTCCTCACAGCAGATGCTGCTATCGATCTTCGCGCTATTGCTAATGATGATGCTCGCGGTGTCGCAATTGAAGCCCACCTCGATCGTGGTCGTGGACCAGTTGCAACCGTATTGGTTCAACGCGGAACACTTCGTATCGGTGATGCCATCGTTGCTGGTGGGTCATTTGGTCGCGTTCGTGCGATGCTTGATGAGGATGGCCAGAGCGTTGAAGAGGCAGGTCCATCGCGCCCTGTTCAGGTTCTTGGATTTACATCAGTGCCAAGTGCGGGAGATACCTTCCTTGTTGCAGATGAAGATCGCACTGCACGTCAGATCGCTGAGAAGCGTCAAGCGGCAGAACGTAACGCCCAACTTGCTAAGGCTCGCAAGAAGGTTTCACTTGAAGACTTCATGGAGCAATCCAAGGTCTCTACACTCAATCTCATTCTCAAGGGTGACGTTTCAGGTTCTGTTGAAGCCCTCGAAGATGCACTCATGCAACTCGATGTTGGTGCAGAAGTTGATCTTCGCGTCATCCACCGTGGCGTAGGTGCAATTACTAAGAGTGATATCACTCTGGCATCTGCCTCGACTGCAGTTGTGATCGGCTTTAACGTAAAGCCTGAACCACAAACTGCTATCTATGCAGATCAAGAAGGCGTTGAAGTTCGCTTCTACTCAGTTATTTATCAGGCAATCGAAGAGATTGAACTCTCACTTAAGGGTCTCCTTAAGCCAGAGTTTGAAGAGATCGTCCTCGGTAACGCTGAAGTACGCGATATCTTCAAATCTTCTAAGGCTGGAAATATCGCTGGATCAATCGTTCTCGATGGAATCATCCGTCGTAATGCAAATGCTCGCCTTCTTCGCAATGGCGATGTAATTGTTGCCGACCTTACGATCGATTCACTCAAGCGCTTTAAGGATGATGCCACTGAAGTCCGTGAAGGATTTGAGTGCGGTATCGGTGTCGGTAACATCAAAGAGATGGCAATTGGCGACACAATCCAGATCTTTGAGATGCGCGAAAAGAAGCGAGCATAACAATGGGCCAATCACACCGCGCACAGAAGGTTTCCGACCGCATCAAAGTTGTTGTGGCTCAGCTGCTTGAGACAAAGATTAAAGATCCGCGTCTTGGCTTTGTCACAGTAACTGATGCCAGAGTTACCGGTGATCTCCAGAGCGCATCAATTTTCTACACCGTTCTTGGTGACGAAGATGCACGCGCAGCAACTGCGGCAGCTCTTGAGAGCGCAAAGGGCGTTATTCGCTCTGCTGTGGGACGCGATCTTCAGACGCGAATCACCCCGACGATTGAATTTATCGAGGATGGACTTCCAGAAAGTGCCAAGGCGATGGATTCACTCCTTGATCGCGTGCACGCACTTGATGCAGAGGTAGCAAAGCTTCGTATGGGCGCAACGCCAACTGCTGAAGATCCATATAAAGTTCCACGCGTTATTGAAGATTAGGACCCTCTTCTCACATGAGCGATGGCTTCCTGATCGTAGATAAAGAGCCAGGTATGACAAGTCACGATGTTGTCGCCATCGGTCGCAAGGCGCTAGGAACTCGCAAGGTTGGACATGCAGGAACTCTTGATCCAATGGCCACCGGCGTACTTGTACTTGGATTTGGAAACGGTACGAGACTTTTGCAGTACATCACCGATGGCGATAAGTCCTACACCGCAACAATTGTTCTTGGCGCTTCGACTGTGACAGATGATCATGAAGGCGAAATTCTCATCAGCACCGATGCGCATGCAGTCAATGATGATGAAATTAAGAGAATTCTTTCAGCGATGGTCGGCGTTATTTCACAGCGTCCATCATCAGTTTCTGCCGTTAAGGTAGATGGAGAGCGAGCCTATGAACGAGTGCGCGCCGGTGAGGTATTTGAACTCGCAGCACGAACGGTCACGATCTCTTCACTCCAAGTATTAGATCTTCGCCACCTTGAATCGACCACCGAGGTGGATATCGATGTGACATGTTCTGCCGGAACATTTATTCGCGCTATCGCTCGCGATCTGGGGGATGAGCTAAAGGTAGGTGGCCATCTACGCGCTCTTCGTCGCACACGAGTGGCTGGATTCGCACTTGATGTCGCAACTTCTGTTGAAGACCTTAAGGTAAAGAATTTTACAGCGCTTCATCTGACCGATGTCGCCCGTCGCACCTTTGATGCGCGTGAGCTCACAGTTGAAGAGGTTCGCGAACTCTCTTACGGGCGACCACTGTCGTCTTCGGCCAGTCAGGGGATTGTCGCGGGGATATCAGTTGAGAACGAGTTAATTGCGCTCTTAAAAAACTATGGCGATAAGGCAAAACCGGTCGCAGTTTTTGCGGCAGCGCACTGAGTAGAGGATAATGACCTCCATGAGTGAGCTCACTACCCAGTCTCACGTTGTTGTGATCGGTGTTTTTGATGGTGTCCATAAGGGCCATCAAGAACTTCTCACCCACGCCAAGGCCATTGCCGATGGGCGCGAAATAATCGTTCTTACTTTTGACCCTCATCCAACAACTGTATTTGCCCCAGATCGCGCGCCATCAATGCTTACGACACTGGCTGATCGCGTAGAGCTCCTCAAGATTCATGGCGCAGATCAAGTGGCTGTGATGAAGTTCAATGAGAAGTTTGCTGCAATGTCTCCTGAGGATTTCGTTAAGGGCGTTTTAGTCGACCAGCTTCATGCATCGACTGTAATTGTGGGAAAGAACTTCACTTATGGATACAAAGCAGCTGGAAACGTGGATTCACTTATGAAGTCAGGGCTGACTCATAATTTTATTGTGGATGCCCAAGAACTCAACAGCGATAGCGGAGAGGTAATTTCATCTTCTCGCATTCGCACCTTGGTGATTGAAGGCAAGGTTGAGGATGCTCGCCTGCTTCTAGGAAGACCACATCGCCTTGATGGCGTAGTTGTCCATGGAGAAAAACGCGGACGCGAGATTGGTTACCCCACCGCAAACTTAGGAAATATTGATGGACAAACAATTCCGGCAGATGGTGTCTACGCGGGTTGGTTAACGGTAGGAATTAACTTCTGGCCAGCAGCAATTTCAATTGGAACAAATCCAACTTTTGCAGGGGAGCGCGGTCGACAAGTTGAGGCTTACGCACTTGACCAAGAAGGCTTAGAGCTTTATGACAAAAACGCTTCCATCGAATTTGGCTGGCGATTGCGTCCGACCCTTAAATTTGATGGTCTAGAACCGCTATTGGTGCAGATGAAGATCGATTGCGATCAGGCTCGAAAACTGACCGAGGCGTAAGAATAAATTCTCAATTTCTCGCGTGAATTTGGCTCGATTTCATCAATACGGGCTCAACAGGTAAACTTCCCCTGTCCAACGAGAAAGTGATTTCCCGTGAATCAAACCGGGAAGCCTCTTGAACAGTAGCTTAAAAGGAGCATACGAACATGGCACTAACACCAGCAGTAAAGAAAGAAATCATTACCACGTACGGAACTTCAGCTACTGACACAGGAAGCCCTGAAGCTCAGGTCGCTTTGCTATCACGTCGAATCGAAGACATTACAACTCACCTCAAGACCAATCCGCATGACCACCACAACCGTCGTGGCTTGCTTCTTCTTGTAGGTCGTCGTCGCCGAATTCTTCAGTACCTCGCGAAGACAGATATCAATCGTTATCGCGCGATTATCGAAAAGCTCGGTATTCGTCGCTAATTAAGTAAGCACTGCGCCCCGAGGAGAGATGGTCCTCGGTAGTGGTTTCCGGATGTTTCATCCGTGAACTTCGATCGAAGATACATTCCTACCTCGCTGCGGGCGCTGTAGAAATGGAGCGACCCATGGAGGGTCAAGACGTAAAGACAGCAGTAGACGTTATTGATAACGGAAAATTTGGTAAGCGTGAGATTCGCTTTGAAACAGGGCGACTTGCAAAGCAGGCAGCAGGAGCT
>CANLFL010000011.1 GCA_947489825.1 Candidatus Nanopelagicaceae bacterium | reverse complement strand
TCGTGGTGAATATTTGGGTGAGACAGTTCAAGTTATTCCGCACATCACCAACGAAATCAAAGAACGCATACTGGCGATGTCAGCTCCAGATATTGATGTGGTCATCACGGAAATTGGTGGAACAGTAGGCGATATTGAGTCGCAACCATTTTTAGAAGCTGCACGCCAGCTACGACAGGATGTCGGTCGCGATAATGTCTTTTATCTGCACATTTCGTTAGTTCCTTATATTGGACCTTCTGGTGAACTTAAGACAAAGCCAACTCAACATAGCGTGGTTGCTCTGCGCAGTATCGGTATCGCACCGGATGCAATAGTCCTCCGTTCAGATAGAACAATCCCAGATTCAATCAAGAAGAAGATTTCTCTTATGTGTGACGTAGATCTAGAGGCGGTTGTTGCTGCAGTGGATGCGCCAAGTATCTATGACATCCCGAAGGTTCTCTTTAGCGAAGGGTTAGATGCATACGTCGTGCGTCGCTTGAGTTTGGGTGGCCATGATGTTGTATGGGGCGAGTGGGATGATCTTCTTAAAAAGGTTCATCATCCAGAGCATCACGTCAAGGTTGCACTAGTCGGTAAATATATTGATCTTCCGGATGCGTATCTTTCGGTTTCAGAAGCACTACGCGCCGGAGGCTTTGCAAATAATGCAAAGATTGAATTGATCTGGGTTCCCAGCGATGAATGTGATACACCGCAAGGTGCAGCCAAATCATTAGCCGGGGTAAATGCAATCTGTGTTCCAGGTGGCTTTGGTGTGCGAGGTATTGAAGGAAAACTTGGAGCGCTCACCTATGCGCGCGAACATAAAATTCCTACACTCGGACTTTGTCTAGGTTTGCAATGCATGGTCATTGAAGCTGCTCGAAATCTAGCTGGAATTAAAGATGCAAACTCGGCTGAATTTGATCCTGATAAGGGAACGCATGTCATCGCCACTATGGCTGGACAAGAACGTATTGTCGCGGGACAGGCGGATATGGGCGGCACTATGCGACTTGGCCTCTACCGCGCAGAGTTCAGCAAGGGATCGATTGTGGCTGATGCGTATGGTTCTGCAACCATTGATGAGCGTCATCGCCATCGCTATGAAGTAAACAATGATTATCGAAGCAAGCTCGGCGATGCTGGGCTGGTATTTTCCGGAATTAATCGTGAACTTGATTTGGTTGAGTTTGTGGAATTGCCACGAGAGGTACATCCTTATTACGTGGGAACACAGGCACATCCAGAGTTGCGATCAAGACCAACACGTCCGCACCCACTCTTTGTTGGTCTTATTGCTGCAGCTATTAAAGCAAAGGATTAACTCATGCTTGTAGGTGTTCCTAAAGAGATTAAAGTTCATGAATCGCGAGTGGCCCTCACGCCAGAAGGTGTTGCAGAACTCGTTCGTGCAGGCCACACAGTCGTTATTGAAAAGGATGCAGGGTTAGGTTCAGCACTTACCGATGCTGATTACATTGCAGCCGGGGCAACTATTGAAGATGATGTCGAAAAGATTTGGGCATCGGCGCAGATGATTCTCAAGGTAAAAGAGCCGATTGAAGTTGAATACTCGAGACTTCGTAAGGATCAAATTCTCTTTACCTACCTACACCTTGCTGCATCGAAAGTGTGTACTGATGCGCTTCTTGCTAGCAGAACAACAGCGATTGCTTATGAAACTGTTGAGCTCAATGGAACGCTTCCTTTATTAGCTCCGATGTCAGAAGTTGCTGGTCGCTTAGCTGCACAAGTGGGAGCTAGTGCGTTGCAGAGACCCAATGGTGGCCGAGGCGTCCTTATGGGCGGAGTTCCTGGAGTATCGCCTGCAAAAGTTCTAATTATTGGTGGGGGAGTAGCCGGTCTTAACGCAGCTGTCATTGCTATGGGAATGGGAGCAGATGTAACGATCGTTGACCGCTCGCTTCCTCGCCTTGCATATATCGACACTATTTATGGAGGGCGAATTAAGACGCTCGTATCATCTTTTCACGCCCTTGACCGCGAACTCAAGAGTGCAGATTTAGTCATTGGAGCTGTTCTTGTCCATGGCGCGAAGGCTCCGAAGCTGGTGAGCAACGCCCAAGTTGCGACGATGAAACCCGGATCAGTTCTGGTTGATATTGCTATTGATCAAGGTGGTTGCTTTGAAGATTCAAAACCCACCACTCACGCGCAACCAACCTTCCAGGTACATCAATCGATTTTTTATTGCGTAGCCAATATGCCTGGTGCGGTCCCTGTGACTTCTACATATGCTCTTACCAATGCGACTCTTCCCTACGCACTCGCACTTGCCAATCTTGGTTGGCAAGCAGCCACGGCGGCAGATAAGTCTCTAGCCGCTGGTCTCAATGTTCACGATGGAAAAGTGATGTATCCAGCTGTTGCACAAGCTCATGGTTACTAAACTCGATACCAACCTTGCACGTTCGTCATTTATCGATCACTTGCGTATTGAACGTGGGCTTTCTGAGAACTCATTAAGCTCTTACGGACGAGATCTCAGATACCTTATGGAGTTTTTACAGAATCAAAACTTGGAGATTTCAGATATAACTGCGGCAACGTTATCTGAGTTTGAGGTGTGGTTAAAAGATCGTTCGCTAGCGATAAGCAGTATCAATCGAACCAACTCAGCTGTTAAATCCTTTCTGATTTATTGCGCACGTGAATATGATCTCAATCTTCCAACGGGGGAGATCTCATCTCATAAAGTTGCCCGAAAATTGCCAAAGGCTCTCACAATTGACGAGATCGCATCGCTGATAGAGAGTGCAAAGTCTCTAAGTGAAGCCACATCCCTTCGTGATGTGGCGCTCCTAGAGTTGCTCTATTCCACAGGCGGTCGAGTCTCAGAGATTATTGGGATCAATATCAATGATCTAGCCAAGGTTGAGAGCGATAATGAGTTGATCCAAACAATCAAATTACGAGGTAAAGGCGCAAAGGAACGCATCGTGCCGATTGGAAGCTTTGCCCTGACAGCTTTAGATAATTATTTGGTTCGTGTAAGGCCGGCACTTGCGAGTAAAAGTGGAAAGAATGAGAGTGCTCTTTTTCTTAATTCGCGTGGTGGCAGGCTCTCGCGCCAGAGTGCGTGGAGTATCGTTCTGCAAGCAGCACACGCGTGTGGTTTAGAGGGGAAAGTGAGCCCACATGTATTTAGACATTCTTATGCAACACATTTACTCGATGGTGGTGCAGATATTCGCGTGGTGCAAGAACTCTTAGGGCACTCATCAGTCACAACAACGCAAATTTACACGCTAGTCACAATCGACAGGATTCAAGAGAGCTATAGAAGTGCGCACCCGCGGGCACGTTAGCGTTTAGATACCGCGAAGTCTGCGAGCAAGAATGCTCTGATCACCTTTTTGCTCAAGATCGGCAATGATGACAGCGATAGATTCGCGAACAATGCGACCACGATCAACGGCAAGTCCTAGATCTCCACGGAGTGAGAGGCGTGCTTGATCAAGATCAAAGAGTTCATCGGGGGATAGGTAGACAGTAATTTTCTCATCATGACGTTCGCGTCCAGATGGAGATTTATCAACACTTACAACTCGGCGTCGTGGAATAGAACGAACACCTTTCTTTGCTCTGGGAGCAGGTGCTGTTGCAGGTATTGCAGCGGGAGCAGAAGTATCGGATGCCACCTCACGCACAGCGCTCAGTGATGGGCTATTTTGTTTAAAAAGTTCATCTGCTCCTGGCAAGCTCGCTCTACGTGTCATTGTGCGCCTCCTCGTGCAATTAATTCACGCGCAAGACGTCGATATGACGCTGCGCCTCCTGATGATGATGCATAACTGGTGATTGGTTCTCCGGCGACAGTGGTCTCTGAAAAACGGATTGTTTTTGCAATGATGGTGTCAAATACATCGTCGGGATATTTATCTAAAATTGCTTTTAAAACTTCGCGATTATGGAGAGTCTTTCGGTCATACATGGTGGCAAGAATCCCGATGAGCTTGAGATCTGGATTGAGGAAGCTTCTTACCTTCTCAATATTTCCACTCAGTTCGATAAATCCGTGTAGGGCAAAGTATTCGCACTGCAATGGAACGATTACATCATTTGATGCAACGAGAGCGTTGACTGTGAGTTGACCCATTGTTGGCTGGCAGTCGATTAGAATGACATCGTAATCATCACGTAATGTCGCTAGAGCGCGCTTAAGAAATTGCTGACCACCAATCTCAGATGGAAGCTTAGATTCTGCGGCACCAAGGTCTCGGCTAGCTGGTAGGAAATCGAGGTTGGCAACGGAAGACTTCAACACGATCTGTTGGATATCAGCGGCAGGATCCATGAGCGCGTGATAGACGGTGTTCTCAAGTGGCAGGGTGTGAGCATTAACTCCAAGACCGAGTGAGAGACCACCTTGAGGATCGAAATCGACGAGAAGAACGCGACGACCGAGTTCGGCAAGAGCGGCACCGAGATTAATTGTTGTCGTAGTTTTTCCGACTCCACCCTTTTGATTGAAGATAGAGATCACGCGTGCATTGCCGTGTTCTGAGATCAAAGCAGGGGTGGGAAATGTCTTCACAGCTTTGCCGGTTAGGCTAGCTGTGGTGACGACATCCTCGTTCTTTGTCGATTTAGCGCTCAAGCGAGAAACCTCTTTCTATCGGCGGTGACTCTACGCGTGTGCTGCGTGTATCGGCAAGTAGTAGTTGAAAAAGAAGTAAGGTGCCCTCGTGGATATTTCGATAGAGACAGCTGAAAATATCGCTCCTGAGAGCGGTTTTAGCGTCCACCTCTCAAATTTTGATGGCCCCTTTGACCTTCTGCTCCAGCTAATTTCCCGCCACAAGCTCGACATCACCGAGGTCTCGCTTAGCCTTGTGACCGATGAATTTATCTCTTACATCCGTGGACTTGAGCTCTCGGGTGAGGGTTGGCAATTGGATCAAGCGACTGAGTTCCTCGTGGTGGCAGCGACCCTCCTTGACCTTAAGGCCGCCCGCTTGCTTCCAAGTGGCGAGGTTGAGGATGAGGAAGATCTAGCCCTCCTTGAAGCTCGCGACATTCTCTTTGCCCGACTCTTGCAGTACCGGGCATTTAAGGAGATCGCAGCCTCCTTCCAGACCATGATTGAGGCGGCCGATAAGGCCTTCCCTCGTGTGGTGGCCCTCGATGCCGCGTTATCTGCCCTTCTGCCAGAAGTTCTCATAGGTGTAGGACCAGAGCGCTTTGCCTCGATCGCAGAGCGTGTGCTGACCCCTAAATCTCCTCCTGTTGTGGGCATTGAGCACCTCTACACGGCCTTAGTGAGCGTCAGCGAGCAATCTAAGCTCGTCGTAGAGGCCCTGCGTCACTCCAAGACCATGAGTTTTCGCGGCCTCTGCCACGATGCCGACTCAACCATGGTGGTCGTCGCTCGATTCCTGGCCCTTCTTGATCTCTACCGCCAGGGTAATCTGAGATTTGACCAGGTAATCGCCCTGGGAGAGCTCCAGATCAGCTGGACGGGATCGGCCGATGGCGATGTTGAGATCACAGATGAATTTGATCTACCAGTGTTAGGGATAGACGAGACAGTAGAGGGTGAAAATGTCTAATGTAGAAGTTGATAGATCGATCGAAGCGATCCTTATGGTCGTCGATGAGCCCGTTACTGAACTCACTCTTGCCACCGTTCTTGAGGTGACAGTTGATGTGATTAAGGAGTCGCTGGAGCGCCTGCAGGGGAGCTACGACGATAGAGGATTTGCGCTCAAGGCGATCAATGGGGGATGGCGCTTCTATAGCCACCCAGACTGTGCGACCGCCGTCGAGAAGTTCGTCCTCGATGGGCAGCAGAATCGCCTCACCCAGGCTGCCCTTGAGACTCTCGCTGTTATTGCATATCGCCAGCCTGTCTCACGAGCCCGAGTTTCAGCCATTCGCGGGGTCAATGTCGAGGCTGTCATGAAGACCCTAGTCACACGAGGTCTTGTCGAGGAGTATGGGGTCGAAAATGAGACTGGGGCGATCTTGTATAAGACGACCAGCTACTTCCTAGAGCGTCTAGGGTTAAACTCGCTCGATGATCTCTCACCACTGGCTCCACACCTGCCTGATCTTGACGGGCTTGATGAGATTCTCGAGAGTTTGACAGAGTAACTAGCCTTTTTCCGCCGGACCCCTTTTGCCTAAAGGTGTGGTCCTGGCGTAAAGTACGCATAGACGCCCATGAGGGGCGCATCTTCACACCCTTAAGACTGTCGAGAATGGATAGCCTGAATATGAGTCTCTTACGCCTGAACAAAATTATTGCCGATGCCGGTGTCACCTCACGCAGGGGAGCCGATGAGCTCATCATGGATGGTCGAGTCTCGGTCGACGGACACATCATTAGAGAGCTTGGAGCCAAGTTTGACCCAGCTCTGGTTAGAGTAATGGTTGATAATGAGACAATTACTGTCTCAATGACTAAGTCTTATTTAGTACTTCATAAACCAAAGGGTGTTTTGTCCACCATGTTTGACCCAGAAGGCCGCCCTTCACTAGCCGACTTTATAGACCTCCGAAAGGAGCGTTTATTTCATGTGGGACGCCTCGATAAGGATTCTGAAGGTCTGATCCTGCTCACAAATGACGGGGATTTGACCTTCCGAGCGACCCACCCTTCATATGGCTTAGTTAAGAGCTACATCATCGAATTCGAAGGCGTTCTGGCCCCAGGGGTCGAGAAGATTCTTCTGAAGGGGATCGAGCTCGAAGATGGCATGGGACGGGTCCTCTCCTTCAAGCACCTCTCACCACAGTGGATCGAGGTCAGCATCCACGAGGGTAGATACCACATCATCCGCAGATTGATGGAGGCAGTTGATGTCCGGGTCATGCGGCTGATCCGCACCAACTTCGGTCCGATCAGCCTGGGTGATACACCGCCTGGGCGATGGCGAGACCTCAATGACGGTGAATTGTTTAATCTACGTAAAGCTTTAGATATAAAACCATAAAACTATTCTGAGACTATATATTAATATAACAATATATCGATACTTACGAGTGTCGAGATAAAAATATAAATATATCGATAATGTGGCGGCAAATTATGCTTAAAACCGTTCTATTGAATCAATTTATCGATATTGACGCAGAGAGCCGTTCATAGGGGAGCTGGTTAGGGAGGATTTCTTTGCCTGTGAAAAGAGTGAAAAGGTTAAATAGATTTCTCGACATACGGTTATATAAAGAGCGACAAGTTTCACCCTTTTCGGTCTATCCTTTACCTATGTCACAGGTGAGAGCAATCAGAGGCGCAACCCAGCTTGAGGCCAATACTGCCGCTGCCATGGAAGCTGCCACGAAGGAGTTACTCCTTGAAATTTTGGCTCAGAATGAGCTCACGCCTGCAGATTTGATTTCAGTCTTCCTCACCGTTACCCCTGATCTCAATGCGGCTTTCCCTGCCGCTTATGCCAGAGAGGTTGGCTTCCAATCAGTGCCGCTTCTTTGTGCGGTAGAGATAGATGTTCCTGGAGCCCTCGCCCGCGTATTACGCGTGATGATTCACTGCAATACGGAGCGAAATTCGGACCAAATCTCTCATATTTACCTTCATGGGGCTAAGGCTCTGCGACGAGATATCGCTCAATAACGATGGCAACTTCCCTCTCCCATGTGCGGATCGTAGGTGCCGGCCTCATCGGAACCTCGATCGCTCTCGCCCTTCGCGCGACAGGCGTCACAGTCACTCTCTGCGATTCCGATAGTCGGGCACAAGCTCTCGCGCGAGATCTCATGGGTGGAGAAAATGGAGAGGGGTCAGGGGTCGAGGATCTCTGCATTATCGCAACGCCTCCGAATTTTATTGCAGAGGTCGTACACGGTGAGTTAAGTCGTAACCCCTTATTGAGAGTTATGGATATAAGCAGCATTAAGACTAAACCTCTACAGGACGTAATAAGTATTGGATTCGATCTCTCATTATTCGCCCCAACCCATCCGATGGCAGGCCGTGAAGTCAACGGTCCTCAGTCGGCTCGAGGGGATCTCTTTCAAGGGCGGCCTTGGATTCTCTGCCTTGATGGCGTGGATCCCGAGCTTTCGCAGATGGTCCGAGAAGTCGTTGGTCGCTGTGGAGCGATTGCCCTCGATCGAACCGTGAGCGAGCACGATCAAGGGGTGGCTCTAGTCAGCCACCTCCCTCAAATGGTCGCATCGTTGCTCGCGATTCAGCTTGTAGCCGGACAGGGGAGTGAGCTGGAGCTGGCAGGGGCTGGACTTCGCGATACCACCCGAATTGCAGACTCAGATTCAGCACTCTGGGCTCAAATCTTGGTGGGAAATAGCGCTGCGCTGCGTCCATTGCTGATAAGTCTACAAAACGATCTTTCTCACGCTATTGAGAACCTCGATGACCCAGCGGCGATGGCTCAATTAATCTCTAATGGTCAACGGGGGAGAGCGATGATTCCTGGCAAGCATGGTGGTCAAGCTCGTAACTACACCTACCTCGATATCGTCATTGACGATAAGCCAGGTCAGTTGGCGGCGATCATCGAAGCATGTGCTGCGGCGAAGGTGAATATTGAAGATTTGGCGATCGAACACACTCCAGGGCAAGAGACAGGCTTGATCACATTGGCCTTCTCTCCTGAAGATAGCGCAATCGTCTCTGCCCACCTCGAGAAAGAGGGATGGAAGGTTCATCCATCTCGGTAGAATAAGGCTGTAGATGTGCACGAGCGCATGATTTTCTCCGGCACGACCTTCAAGAAGTATTACTGAAAAGAGCTGCACAGATGATCGTCATTGCAATCGATGGTCCTAGTGGAGCCGGTAAATCGAGTACCTCTCGTGAAATCGCTCGCCGCGCTGGTTGGAATTATCTTGATACAGGTGCGCTTTATCGCGCCGTAACCTGGCTAGCGCTCTCGCTGGAAAGCCAAGAGGCTAAGGAAATTATTCAGGGATTAAAAACATCCCCGATTCGTTTTGTTGCAAACCCAGAAGACCCTAAAGTTTTTTGTGGAGATACAGACATTACAGAGGAGATTCGTACCTCACGTGTTACTGATGCAGTCAGTGCCATCAGCGCAAACCCAGCTATTCGTAAGGAACTGCTTGGTCTACAACATAAGATTATTGAAAAGGCAGATCGCGGAATTGTTGTAGAGGGTCGTGACATTGGAACAGTTGTCGCGCCAAAAGCACCAATAAAAATATTTCTCACCGCGGATCTAGAAGCACGTGCCACAAGACGCGATGCTGAACTAGCCGATCATTCACAGGGTGTTGACGCTGTCGGTCAATCCTTAAGCGATCGCGATCGCGTTGATTCCACACGCGCAGTTTCGCCGTTAACTGCAGCAGATGATGCCGTTGTTATTGATTCCACACTTCTTGATTTGGATGAGACTGTTGATCGCATTTGGGAGTTACTGAAGGAGAGAAAACTTCTTGGTCTACCTATCGTTGCGATATTAGGTCGCCCTAACGTAGGTAAATCAACCCTGATCAATAGATTCCTTGGAAGACGTGAGGCGATCGTCGAAGACACTCCAGGAGTGACGCGAGATCGCGTTCAATATGAGTGTGAATGGAATGGTCGCCGATTCATCATTATGGATACCGGGGGATGGGAATCTAAGCCCGATGGAATTTCTGTTCAAGTTTCAGCAGGTGCGGAGATTGCGATGCAAGAAGCTGACGTTCTTTGTTTTGTTGTTGATGCTCAAGTGGGTGCACTGGATGAAGATGATGTTCTTGTCCAAGAGCTTCGTAAAGCGAAAAAACCCACGATATTAGTTGCAAATAAGGTCGATGGAGATTCAGATGAATCAGATGCCCATGCGCTCTGGAATATCGGATTAGGTGAACCTCACTTTGTCTCCGCCCTTCATGGTCGTGGTAGTGGAGATCTGCTTGATCTTATTGTCAAAGAATTACCTGAAGTTGGTGGTGCGCAAGCGCAAGATGGTTATCGACGTATCGCTCTTATTGGCCGTCCCAATGTAGGCAAGTCAAGTTTACTTAACGCACTCGCTGGAGAATCTGTTTCGATTGTCGATGATGTTGCAGGTACAACTCGCGATCCCGTTGACTCGCTGATTGACTTTGGTGGATCGATCTGGCGCTTTGTCGATACCGCTGGACTAAAGAAACGCGCCAACCAGGCAAGTGGAACCGATTACTACGCAACTCTTCGCACGCAAGGAGCCCTTGAACGTTGCGAATGCGCAGTTGTTGTTCTTGATGCATCGCTACCAATCTCTGAACAAGATTTACGAGTAATCACTATGGTGGAAGAAGCTGGTAAGGCGCTAGTTCTCGTGATGAATAAGTGGGATTTAGTTGATGAAGATCGTAGAGACCAGTTGGATAAAGAGATTGATCGCCATCTTGATCAGGTCGAGTGGGCTCAGCGAGTAAACGTCGCAGCAAAAACTGGATGGCACCGTGATCGCTTAGCACCTGCTATTCGCACGGCCCTTGATTCATGGGAGCGACGAGTACCTACTGCAAAGCTGAACTCATTCTTAGGTGCACTCATTGGCGCGACACCTCCACCGGTTCGTGGTGGAAAGCAGCCAAAGATTTACTACGCAACACAGGCCGGAATTTCACCACCAAAATTCGTGGTGTTCTCAAGCGGATGGATCGAGCCGTCCTATCGGCGATTTATCGAAAGACGGTTACGCGAAGAGTTCGGTTTCCCAGGTACACCCGTGATGGTCGCAATTCGCGTCAAAGAGCGCGACAAGGAGAATGGCTAGAAGGTATGGCTTCATCGATTGCTACTTGGCCCAATGCCCTGACCGGCATTCGCGCGCTCGGTATTCCACTTTTTATCTATCTCGCCCTGGGGCCTGAATCTGATGGATGGGCAATCGCTGTTCTGGCAGTAGGTGGAGCTACAGATTACTTTGATGGCAAATTGGCTCGAGCGTTAGGCCAGGAGACAAAATTAGGGGAGATCCTCGATCCCACAATCGATCGCCTCTACATCCTTGCAACACTGATTGTTCTCTACATGCGTGAAGCGATTCCGCTCTGGCTAATTGCAACCCTCATTGCTCGCGATGCAGTGTTGGCTCTAGTCGCACTTGCTTTAGCTGCCAAGGGTAAAGCTCCACTCAAGGTCACCTTCATGGGTAAAGCGGCAACCTTCAATCTTCTCTACGCCTTTCCATTTCTACTCCTGGCTCTCAGTGGCTCCACGGCGGGGGAGATCGCATTCATTCTTGGCTGGGCTTTCGCGATCTGGGGAGTCGCCCTCTATGTGGCTACTGGAGTTTCATACTTCCTCACTGCACTGAAGACTATTAGAGTGTGACCGAAGATTTGAATCCATTGCACGTGTTTATCTACATACAAGGAGAAGTACATGTCACTCATTCCTGACGCGCTCAAATACACCAAGGAACATGAATGGGTGCAAGAGAGCTCTCCTACCGTTATCCGCATGGGTATTACCGATTATGCGCAAAGTGCACTCGGTGACATTGTTTATGTGCAATTGCCTAAGGTGGGCGAAGTAGTAGTGGCAGATAAAGTCTGCGGCGAAGTTGAATCTACGAAGAGCGTCTCTGAAATATTTTCACCGGTGAGCGGAACTGTGACCGCCATAAATGATTCACTCGAAGCCAATCCTGAAGTTCTCAATAGCGACCCTTACGGCGCTGGGTGGTTGGCTGAAATCGAAGTCTCGGCTACACCTGTTGGTTTACTCTCAGCTGACGGTTATCGTCAAATTACCGCGTAGATCTGCCCTCGCGCAGACTCTTTTTTCCGCTTGATTTATCCCTGAGAGAGTTCTAGTGTCAGCCTTCAGTTGATGTTGAGCTATCTCTACCAGGTAAGAAGGCGGGTGATTCATGGCATCTCAGAATGATCGTGAACTCACCACAACCCTTCGTCTCGGTTCACAGCCAGAAGTTTCCCCTACAGGGAGCCCGCTTCTTGAGAGCTATCTCTCTGCAGCTTCTGATGATGAGAAGGCAATCCTCGAAGAAATTATCAACGGCTCTCGCGATAAATCCATGTTGATCATCTTTAAGGGACCCGCAAGAGGTTCCAGATATCTCATTACTCGCGAAGGAGCCACGATTGGCCGCTCGCATGAGAGCGAGATCTTTCTTGACGATGTGACGGTCTCTAGATCGCATGCCGCGATTGCCTTTGACGAGCAACAGGTGAGCTTTGCACTCGCTGATCGATCTAGTCTGAACGGTACATATGTAAACGGTTCGGTAGTTGAAAAAGTAAATTTGAGTCATGGTGATCAGGTGCAGATTGGTAAATTCCATCTGCTCTTTATTACTGGTCAGAAATAATTAACGAGGGAGAGACAGTGAGCGTTCCAGCACGTGCCTATTTAAGTATCGGTGAAGTCTTATCTAAACTTCGTGGTGACTTTCCAGATATCACCATCTCAAAAATTCGATTCCTTGAATCTGAAGGGCTGATTGAGCCACAGCGCACCCCTTCCGGTTATCGCAAATTTACTAGCGCAGACTTGGAACGCCTTCGCTATGTACTCCTTGCCCAACGCGATCACTATCTTCCGTTACGAGTAATCAAGGAGAATCTTGATGCAATGGATCGTGGCCTAGAGCCAGCTCCTCTTTCGGGTGGCAGCGCGAGTCCTCGTCCAGTTTTAGGTTTGGCAACAGTTGATGGCGAACTATCTCCATCAAACTTTGCTCCATCTGCAGATATGCGACTTTCACGAGATGAACTCGTCAAGGCTTCTGGAATTACAGATTCAGCTCTTACCGAACTCGAGAGCTTTGGTCTGATTGCAATTCGTGGTCGTCATTACGACGCCGATGCACTCTCAGTAGCCACAGCGGTAGCTTCGATGTCAGCCTTTGGAATCGAACCACGCCATCTGCGTTCATTTAAGTCAGCAGCAGATCGTGAGATCGGTCTGATCGAGCAGGTCATCACTCCTTTGAACCGCCAGAAGAACTCTGACTCCAAAGCGCGAGCCGAGGAAGTCTCCAAGGAGATTGCGGCGCTCTCAATTCGCCTGCATGCATCCCTTGTTCGCGCAGGTCTTAATCGTCCGCGATAGAGTCAAGGCATGAGCGAAGAGGTCACTCCATTTATCAGCATGGAGGTAGTGGGAGTTCGCATCGAGATGCCCTCGAATCAACCCATCGTGTTACTTAAAGAGATTGATGGCTCGCGTTTTCTCCCCATCTGGGTCGGCGCCGCCGAAGCCACAGCGATCGCCTTTGCCCAGCAGGGGATTAATCCGGACAGGCCGCTGACTCATGACCTGATGCGCGATCTTTTACAGACCCTTGATGCCACTTTGCTTGCAGTTCAGATCACTCACTTA
>CANLFL010000010.1 GCA_947489825.1 Candidatus Nanopelagicaceae bacterium | reverse complement strand
TACAGGTGCAGGATTTGAAACAGATATTCAGAACGCACAAGGTGATACAGCTAAGTACGCAACAATCGCTGAGCAGATGCTCACAAAGGGTTGCGGCGTAATGATCCTTGTTGACTACCAGGGTGCAGGCATCCAGGTTGCGGCAACAGCTAAGGAAGCAGGAATTCCTGTTATCGCTTACGACCGCCCAATCGAAGGCGCTGACTACTACGTGTCATTCGACAACGAGTCAGTTGGAGCACTTCAGGGTCAAGCAATTCTTGATGGTCTTGCAGCAGCAGGTAAGGATCCAAAGACTGCCCGTGTTATCTACGGTCAGGGAGATCCAACTGATGGAAATGCAAAGATGTTCTATGACGGAGCACTTTCAGTGCTTGTCCCAGCAGGCGTAAAGCCAGTATTTGAAATGGCTGGAACATGGGATGGAGCTAAGGCTGGAACATTGTTCGAGCAGGCTCTTACAGCAGTTGGTGGAAAAGTTGATGCAGTTCTTGCACCAAACGACAACAACGCTGCAAACATCATCACAATTCTTGATAAGGCTGGCTTGAAGGTTCCTGTCTCAGGACAAGATGCTTCACCAGCTGGTCTCCAGAATGTTCTTCTAGGTAAGCAGACAACAACTGTTTGGAAGCCATACACACTGATCGCAACAGCTGCATCAGATTTGGCAATCGCTCTCCTTAACGGTGAGTCACCAACAGCTGATAAGACACTTGCTGATGGAACTCCTTACATCGCTGTAACACCTAACTCAGTCGGACAGGCTGGCGTAAAGGATGTTATTGCTGCAGGAGATGCTAAGTACGACGAAGTATGTACAGATGCTGTTAAGGCAGCTTGTGACGAATTCGGCGTAACTGCTTAATTAAGTAATGTAATGACCTCCGCGCCGGTGCTTTAGTGCCGGCGCGGAGGCTTTTACGCCAAGTGTGTTATTAGCACTGCTTTTCCTCATCTAGTATTTAGCAATTATCGCAACCGTATTTGAAAGGTCAACATGACTGCACAGACGCCGATTGTCGAACTCATCGGGATAACAAAAAGTTTTGGTCCGGTAGATGTTCTTAAGGGAATTAATTTCGCAGCCTATGCAGGGCGCGTTACCGCACTTGTTGGAGATAACGGTGCAGGTAAGTCCACTCTCATCAAAGGTTTAGCGGGAGTTCAGCAATACGACAGTGGCGTCGTAAAATTTGAAGGTCAAGAAGTAACTCTTCCTAGTGCGCGCGCAGCTGCAGCTCTTGGAATTGAAGTTGTATATCAGGACCTCGCACTCTGCGAAAACTTAGATATTGTTCAAAACATGTTCCTTGGTCGCGAGACAATGACGGGAATAACTCTTAACGAACCTCAGATGGAGTTTGAGGCCTCAAAGACACTTACTGGACTCTCTGTACGTACTGTGAAATCAGTTCGTCAGAAGGTGGCATCACTTTCAGGTGGACAACGTCAGACAGTTGCGATTGCTCGTTCAGTTCTCCGCAATGCAAAGCTTGTCATCCTCGATGAGCCAACTGCCGCCCTTGGCGTTGCTCAGACTGAACAGGTACTCAACCTTGTTCGTCGTCTTGCTGATTCAGGTGTTGCGGTCATCATTATTAGCCACAACCTGCAAGATGTATTTAAGGTCGCCGATGATATTGCTGTGCTCTATCTCGGTCAGATGGTTGCAACGTTAAGGTCATCTGAAACAAATCACCTCGATGTTGTTCAATACATCACCGGTTCTCGCACGACAGGAGATCAAGCATGAGCGTCACAATCGGATCAGGCCACGAAGGAAATGTCCGTCAGCAGATTGATGCCTATGTAGCACGCGTAAAAGGCGGCGAAATGGGTGCTCTGCCTTCAGTGCTCTCACTCTTCGTACTCACAATTTTATTTTCAGTCTTAAACCCATACTTCTTTACACAAGGTAACTTCGCCAACCTACTCACTCAGACAGCAACTCTGATGATGTTGGCGATGGCGCTTGTATTCGTGATCTTGATTGCAGAGATCGATCTCTCCGCAGGTGTTACATCTGGTGTTGCGATGGCTCTCTTCATTCTCCTGACGAATAAGGGCGGCGTCGATTGGCGCATCTCTATTCTCGCCGGACTCCTCATTGGTACTGCAATCGGAGCAATGATCGGATTCTTCGTCGCTAAAGTCGGCGTTCCATCCTTCGTTGTTACCTTGGGTCTCTTCTTAGGATTCCAGGGTCTTCAGCTTGCTCTCCTTGGTGATGGTGGTCTCTACCGAATTGAAGTTCCAGAGATTAAAGCGATCATGAATGACAACCTTGCTGCATGGATGGGTTGGGCTTTCTTAGCGGCAGCACTTGTCATGATGACTGCACTTAATTTCTATGACAGATCTGTTCGCTCTCGAAGTGGTCTAGCTAATCGACCAATTTCATTGATGTATACAAAGCTTGCAATTGTTGCAGCACTTGGTGCAGGTCTCGTTGCAATGCTTAATTTAAATCGCAGCACATCGATGAAAGAGATTAGCGGAGTGCCAATTGTTGTACCAATTGCGATCACCGTTCTCTTCCTGGGAACTCTTCTGCTCGATCGCACACTCTTTGGTCGTCACCTCTATGCAGTTGGTGGTAACCCAGAAGCCGCTCGTCGTGCGGGTATCAAAGTTGTCAAAGTTCGCATCATCGCCTTTATGCTCTGCTCATTCCTTGCAGTGATCTCAGGTATTTTCAATGCAAGTCGCATCGGCGCGGTAGAGGCAACAGCAGGTAAGGCGATTGTGCTCTCTGGCGTTGCGGCAGCTGTCGTTGGTGGCGTAAGCCTCTTCGGTGGTCGTGGACGCTTAATTCACGCCGCTGTCGGCGCCCTCGTTATCGCGATTATCGATAACGGTCTTGGTCTCCTCGGTCTTCCAGCAGGTATTAACTTCCTTGTTACTGGTGGAGTTTTGATCTTGGCGGCAACTGTAGATGCGGTCTCACGTAAGCGATCTTCTGCAGCACGTTAAGTAGAAAGAGATGTCTTCACGGAAAGAGCTGGCAGATTTTGCCGGCTCTTTCCTCTTTCCCAGATCTTTTTCTTCACCTATTGATGAACAAGTACAGACGAGCATCGCCACCGCTCTCTTTGCATACGCGGCAGGGGATGCCTTTGGTGTGCAATATGAATTCAAAGAGGGTTACACGGTAGAGAGTCGCTTATCTGAGATTGCAGATTGGCCACTAGGTGGAGTAAGCGATGACACTCTGCTCACACTTCTCTCTATCCAGTCGTTAACTTCAAATACTCCAGCTTCAGCCCGGCAGCGATTTATAGAACTTTTGAAAGAGAATCTGCCTGTATTGCGTGGGCTTGGGCCAACAACGCGAGCTGCGGTGGGACTTCCCGTTAAAGAGTCCGAAGTACATTTTATCGGTAACTCCAACGGTGCCATGATGCGTACTGCACTTCTGGGTATGGCATTTAAGTCCGATGATGATCTCAATCGGCGTCAGTGGATTTCAGAGACCGCCCTTGCAACACATTCACATGAACGCGCTGTAGCGACTTCACTGATTGCATCTAAATTGTTTGCAGTGCTACTTGAGAACCCATCTGCCGATATTCTCTCTGTTGCGCATGCTGAGGCAGAGGCAATTGGCTATGACGATTATTTCTCAATCAACTTTGATCCACTTCTGCACGTCTCACTCGATCCGCTTCACACTCTCAAGACAGTTATCGCAATTGCTCATTCATCATCAACGGTGGAAGAGGCGTATCTGGCTGCCTGCAGACAGGGCGGAGATACCGACACGGTAAGCGCACTCTCTGGAGCCCTTGCTTCACTTCGTTTTCCAACAAGTCATGGCTTCTATTCGATTCCTTGGGTTAATCAGGTGATGTGGAGTGAGATCTCAGCTGCACGTGAATCACTAGAGATTATCTATCGCAAGCGTAATTGTGCTGTCTGGGTTGTTGGTCCAGTTGCATGGGATAGCGTGAAGTATCACGATGGTCAGAGTATTGAACGGCCTGGCGGCACCGGAGCAAACGTTGCAATTGCGTTGGCGTCGACGGGTACGGCAGTTAAATTCGTTAGTTATCTGGGAGATGATGAGCTCAGCCATAAACTCGATGAACACTTGAAGATCTCAGATATTGAAATGCTCTATACGCCAATGATTCCTGGCCCCATCTCACATGTAGCAATACCCGTTGATGAAAAGGGTGAGCGCACCATTGTTGTGATTTCAGATGACAAACTAAATCAGGTCTCTCTCGACGGATTGCCAATTCAAAAGGGTGACATTGTCGCCTTCGTGATCTGGCGAAATAATTTCGTGAAGGATCTGGCGATTGCCCAGAAAGCCGGTGCAATAACAGTGGTGGGATCGGCAGCGCTGACAGATCCCCAGGTGATTCGCGCCGACTATCTCATTGGCTCGCGAGATGATTTCTCTGGCGATTACTCAGTTGAACAAGCTCTCACACGCTTTACATATGTTGTCGTCACTAGCGGTGCAGAAGGTGCGACTTTCTATAGCGCGCAAGGTTCAATCTTCCAACCAGCGGAGGAAGCCAAAGTTGTAGATACAACAGGTGCTGGCGATGCTTTCTTATCGGCTCTGCTGCACTACTTAGTGATTAATAAAACTATTGATGCAAAGGCGACGGCCTTAGCTGCGCGTTGGTCAGCTCTTACCGTTTCAACAGAGGGTTCAATTCCGCCCCGTTTTGCGTAAGCGAACTCTCGCCTAAAAGCCAGAAACCGTTGGTAAAGCGCATGAGGGAAGGGTTCAGCCCTTAACTCCCATGAGGTGTTCGAGAGCAAGTTGATCGAGCGCTTCGTAGTGATATCCACGTGCGCCAGCTGCCTCAAGATCAAAGTTTTCAGGCTCTGTCAGCGATTTCCATGTCTCGCCAGCTTTAAGAGTTGGTTCGGTGAGTCCTGGAATATTGGACTCCTTCATTGCAGCGATAACACGTGGATCGCTACGGAAGGCAAGTGCGCGCTCTTTAAGAAGCAGGTAGGTACGCATATTTGCAGTTGCTGACTCCCAGACACCCTTATCGCTTTCGGTGCGTGATGGCTTGTAATCAAAGTGCTTTGGACCTGCGTACTTGCGGCTTTCGAGAAGATCTACAAGGAAGAAGGCTGATTTGAGATCGCCATGGCCGAAGACAAGGTCCTGATCGTACTTTGGACCGTGCTGACCGTTGAGATCGATATGGAATAGCTTTCCGTGCCAGAGCGCTTGCGCGATTCCGTGAACAAAGTTAAGGCCTGCCATCTGTTCGTGTCCAACTTCTGGATTAACTCCAACAAGTTCTGGACGATCGAGTGAATTAATAAATGCGAGCGCGTGGCCAATTGTTGGCAAGAAGATATCTCCGCGTGGCTCATTTGGCTTTGGTTCAATTGCAAACTTAATTTTGTATCCGTTATCGGTGACAAATTCACCGAGGATATTAAATGCTTCGCGGAAACGATCTAGCGCAACATAGGCATCCTTTGCTCCGTCAGATTCTGCGCCTTCGCGTCCACCCCAACATACGTAAGTCTCTGCGCCAAGTTCAACGGCAAGTTCAATATTGCGCATTACTTTACGAAGTGCGTAACGACGAATATCGCGATCATTTGATGTAAATGCACCATCTTTAAATACTGGGTGCGAGAAGAGATTTGTTGTCGCCATCGGAACTTTCATTCCGGTATCTGCAAGAGCCTTCTTAAAACGATCAATATGTCCCTTGCGAGATGTGTCATCGCTACCAAAGGGAATCAAGTCATCATCGTGGAATGTCACACCGTAAGCACCACGTGCTGCAAGCTCATTCACGGTGCGAACTGGGTCTAACGGCCCACGAGTTGGGTCTCCGAAGGGGTCACGCGCCTGCCAACCGACGGTCCAGAGTCCGAAGGTGAATTTATCTGCTGGGGTTGGTGTTACTGACATGGTCTTCTCCCGAAGTCTTGTGGGGCGCTGTTATCGGTGTGGAACTCGGTTTGGAACTCGGTTTGGAACAAAGGCGAACTTACCCGTAACCTAGGGCAATAGCCACAGGAAATAAATAACGTTTCTGTGACACTAGATGGACACTTCGAGAGAAGTAAGAACACTCTTTTGCGGGAGTGGTGAAATGGCAGACACGCAGGTCTTAGGAACCTGTGTCTTCGGACGTGCGGGTTCAAGTCCCGCCTCCCGCACCAGTATTAGTAGTTATCACAAGCGAGTAGGAATATTTCATGGCTAAACCATCGCGAGCCAAAGTTAAAAAATTGCAATCAGAGGCGATGAAGGCTGCAGCTGAGCGTCGTGCTGAGAAAAGTGCAAGCAAATCTGTTGGTACGCGAGGCGAAGTTGTGCCCGATCCGTATTCGGAAGTTGATCAAGAATGGGTCGCACTAGGAATTAGCGCACCGGCGCGACGAGCTCTTATTGATGAGGGTTACTACTCACTGCCTGACTTACGCAAGGCATCGCTGAAGGCATTGAAGGAAGTGCACGGGATCGGTCCCAATGTGATTCGAATTCTTGTGGCAGAGATGAAGAAACAAGATATTGCCTTTAGAAGTAATTAAGAGGCGGTTGATTCAGACTCTCGCTTAACCAAAACTTCTGCGATGAGGTGGCCAAGGATTGCACCAAGTAGCTGCGCTGCGATAAAGACTGGAACCGAAGCAATTGCTATTCCAGCAAAAGAATCAGTCAATGAGCGTCCTAAAGTAATCGCAGGGTTAGCAAAACTTGTTGAAGATGTGAATACGTAGGCTCCGCCAATCCATAATGGAACAAGCCAGAATGCGTTCTCACCGCGTCCTTGATTTTTGGCGATAAAGATCGTTGCGATCAATCCGGCAGTTGCGACGACTTCACTTAAGAAAAGCCAACTTCCATCGCGAGTTGTAGTCGATAGATCTATAAGTGCGCGATTAAAGAGTGCGTGGGAGAGGATCGCACCCGATGCTGCTCCTGCCACCTGTGCGAGGGTGAAGGTAAGCAGGTGAAGTGCAGATAACTCTTTACGAAGGAATGCAACCAAGAGAACGGCTGGATTGAAATATGCACCACTGACTGGTGCAAGTAACCAGATCGCAAGGGCAAGGATTAAGACTGTGGCAAAGGTATTAACAAATAATTGAAGAAGAACATCGCGAGTAAGAACTTGCGCCATGATTCCAGAACCAATGACGGTGGCTGTGATGAGGGCGGTACCTAAGTACTCAGCTAAGTGAGCGCGAAGCTTCATCTGCTTAGGCTAGCAACTCTGCCAGGAGATTTTCTACGCGGACTTTGATTTCATCACGAATAATTCGAACACTCTCAATACCTTGACCAGCGGGATCTTCTAGAACCCAATCTTCATAGCGCTTGCCTGGATAGAACGGGCAGGCATCCCCGCAGCCCATTGTGATCACTGCATCGGATTGCTGCACCGCTTCAGGTGTAAGAACTTTTGGCGAGTTATGTGAAATATCTATGCCGACTTCAGCCATCGCTGCTACCGCAACCGGATTAATTGAATCCTTTGGTGCAGATCCAGCAGATAAGACTTCAACACGACCTTCTCCTAAGTGCGTCATAAATCCTGCCGCCATCTGCGAGCGACCTGCGTTATGCACACAGACAAAGAGAACGCTGGGCTTATCTGAAGGAGTTGAAGGAGGAGAATGAGATGGATCAGAAGTAGTCATGCCCGAGAGAATATCTCCCGGGCATGAACTATCAGTGAATTACGGGTTAATTCAGGAACGAAAGTCCCACTAATAGAGCGCCAATGACAGTCACGACCGCCATTCCCGCTCTGCTGGCTAAGAATTTATCGAGAGGCTTGATAAATGTCATTGCAAGAATGAGTACTCCTGGAATCACAATCAGCAGCGAGCGAGAAACAATTCCGACATCTTCATTTTGGTATTGCCAATTAATCAGCCCGACCGCAAGAAGGAGATACCCACCCATGCGGTAGTTATTGCGCATCGCCTGGTTCATTATTTTCCATCCCAGAGTGCAAGCTCTTGTCCAAAGGTATCTAGACCCATTGGACCAATTTTTAGGGCATGTGCGTGGAATCTCTTCAATGAGAATTCGCCACCTAAGCGCTTCTTTGCATTTTCACGAGCAGCAATCCACTCACGCTCTCCCACCTTGTAAGAGATTGCCTGTCCCGGCCATCCGAGATAACGATCGGTTTCACTCGTAGCGTGATGCTCATCAAGGAGTGCTTTATTCATCAGGGCTTCACGGCCAGAGACGGCATCCCATACGCGACCATTTTCATCGGTGTAACCAAGATGCATTCCAATATCAATGACGATACGTGTTGCACGAAGTGCTTGAGCTGAAAGGAAGCCCATCTCAATACCCGGTTCATCAAATGCACCAAGGTCATCCATGAAGCGCTCTGCATAGAGCGCCCAGCCTTCGCCGTATCCACTTATCCACGCGCCAAAACGTTGGAAACGTGAAAGGCGATCACGTTCAAGAACTGATGTTGCAACCTGCAAGTGATGTCCTGGAACAGCTTCGTGATACCAGGTTGATGCAAGGTGCCACCAACTGACTTCATCTTTTCCAAGAAGTGGCAGCCATGTAGTTCCAGGGCGTGACATATCTTCGCTAGGAGACATGTAATACGGGGCGGATGCGCTTCCTTCTGGAGCAATACGCGCATCGCAGAATTTCATTCGCTCATCGATGTCGAAGTGAGTTCCATCTAACTGTTTAACTGCAGCCTGCGTGAAATCAAGTAACTTCTTGATAATCGCATCTTTTCCATGAATCTTGTATTCAGGCGCATTATCTAGATAATCGGCAACTTCGCGGAGAGTCTTTGCATCAGGTTTGATCTGTGCAGCAACCTTCCACATGCGCTCTGTGATGTGAGCAAGATCAGCAAGACCCCACTCATAGGTTGCACGAAGATCTAAATTTGAACCGGTGTAGTAACGGGCCCAGACTGCATAGCGCTCTGCACCGACTGCATCATTCGGTGTGGCAAGTGCCAAATATGTTCCGCGAAGATATTTAGCTGTCTCTGCAGACGATGCAGCAGCAGCCTTTGCTGCTTCGTGAACAGCAGGATATTTTCCATCTGGATCGAAAGTCTTTGCCATTGCGGCGTATCCGCCGTTAGCGTAACTCTCTAACTGCTTTGCAATTCCATCAATCTGACGTTGTGCAACTGTTTTGCCCTTTTTAGCCATCGCATCGATTGTTGAAATCCAACTGAGGTGTGCCTTATCTACAGCCAACAAGCGTTTTGCGATGTTATCGAAATCTACAGCGCTCTCTTTTGGCATCATCTCAAAGACTTGGCGAATATCGGCAGGTGGGGATGTAAGAACGTTGAAATTAATATGTGATTCAAAAGAATCGTGGAGCTGAAGGCTTGAAGTCAGGCGCTCATGCATGACAGATTTAGCTACGCGGTCGATTTCATCAATTGGTTCGAGTTTATTGAGCTCAGCCAGCGTTGTTCTAGTCAGTTCTGCTTCGACTGCGCGACCGGCAATTGAAAAATCATCGAGTTGATCGTTGAGGTCGGTGATTCCTAAATACGTTGCCGCCATCGGGCTTAGGCGAGCTGATTTTTCAACGTAGGAATCTGAGAGTGCAAATATTGGTGAGCGATGTGTAGTCATTGTCGGATCTTATATTTAAAGCATAAAAAAAGTAAGGGTGAGCGCTTTCGCGCCCACCCTTACCTGACTACTAACTACAGATTAGTGATCTGCAGCCATTCCTTCTGCATGTGACTTCATACGTGCAATCTTGAGGATTGTGAGACCGAATACGCACTTCGCCAAAACGTCTGCGATTGTGTATCCGAGCTGAATTGCCACGAATGAATCAGATGAAGCATCGCCCCAAACGTTGAAGCAGTATGCGATTGGGTAAACGCCCCATGTTGCGATCAGAAGAAGGCGCAGATTCTTTACAGAGTCTGCAACGCCTGCTGGCTGACGATCTAGGGACTTTCCAAGCTCTACGAATAGTACGTAGAGAATGTAGATGAATGGAATTGTTGAAAGCACACCGTACATGATCTGTGTACCCTGCTCAGTTGCGATCTCACCTGGGTATCCAAGTGCGATCATCGCAGCTGATGCTGGGACAAGACGAACGATAAGTGAGCGAGCAAGTTCCTTAGCTAGTGCAAGTACTGCAATTACTTCAACAAGAAGTAGTGGCACAGTGAGTAGCCAGTCAACGTAGCGATATGCCTCGTTGAATGAACCTGGCTCACCTGAAAGATTAACGGCTGTGCCGCCTTCTGCTGTTGCTTCGCTGAATGAATTGAAAATTCTCCAGTAGTGGTAGCCAGCGATGAATGTAACCATCGATGACATAACGAGAGCATTGCGGTACTTAGGTAGTACGCGTGCCTGTGAAACTAGCGTGTACACAGTGCAAGCAAGCATTGAAACGAGTCCAAACGAGAATACGTTGTAGACGAGGTTCCATTGATCTGGATTGAGATTTACCATCTAAAACAACCTCCGTGGGTGTTTTGTTGATATCAGCGGACCGGGCGGCCCGTGAAATCGATGTGGCGGTGCCGTCCTCGAGGAACCTCACCGTTGGTCGATAGGTAAGAGTCTGAACCTTCTGCAAAGGATTTGCACGCATAAAGGGGAGAAATTTCCAAGAATTTCTAGACTATTTTTCTAGAACACGCTCAAATCTAGGGCGTTCACCCCGTCCCAAAAGTCACTATTTCGGACTCTCTCCTCTCCCATATGACCATCAGATGGCCGCGACATGACCGGTACATGACCATCCGAGACCATCTACTGTTGAGCGCATGGAAGCCGCGGCAGAGAAACCCCTGCAAGAAACAGTGGAGAAGAATCTCATTGCGCCACCTAAGTTACGTGGCTGGTTTCACTTAGGGGCCACGCCAGTAGTGATGATTGCCTCGCTCGTACTCTTTATTTTAAGTAAGGAGTCACTGAAATTTGCAGTGGCGTTGTATTCACTCACGGCAATCACACTCTTTAGCGTCTCAGCTATTTATCACAGAGTCCCGTGGTCACCTGCGAAGAAGAAGATCTGGCGCAGATGGGATCACGCAAATATCAATCTCTTGATCGCAGGTTCCTACACACCTTTTGCCATGACCCTGCTTGAAGGTCGAGATCGAACCATCTGCTTAAGCGTTGTCTGGATCGGCGCAATCCTCGGTGTGGCGATGCGTATCTTCTGGCTCAGTGCCCCACGTTGGCTCTACGTCGTTAACTATCTCGCTCTTGGCTGGGTCGCAGTTTTCTACACTCCCCAGCTCTACACAGAGGGTGGCTTGTGGGTGCTGATCCCGATCCTGATTGGCGGCCTGCTCTACTCAGTTGGCGCGATCTTCTACGCCCTCAAAAAACCTGGGACCAATGCCAAATATTTCGGCTTCCACGAGCTCTTTCATATCTTCGTGCTGGCTGCCTGGATCTCTCAATATCTGGCAATTTCCTTCGCTATCTACCGCGCATAAACCTGAGCGGGATTAGCCCCGTCTGGCGCTGCTATCGCGCTTAGATTTCACCCTGGCACACTTTTGGAGAACTCCATTGGTGCCCTAATCTATGGCCATGGCAAATGAGAAGAGCACCTTCCTTAACTGGGTAGGTTTCAAAGAAGGCGAAACAACGACACAGAACTCTGTCGATCGTATTCGTGAACTTGAGGCACAGCTATCTGACCTGCGCTCGCGCCGTGACATCACATCATTAAGCAAAGAAGAGTTTGAAATCTTGGCTACAGAGACAGCAATGAGCATGATCAAATCTGCTCAAGCTCGCGAACAGAAAGCATTCTCTGCCTCTGAGCGCGTTGTCAGCGAAGCAAGTAAAACTGCTCGCGAAGCACTTGAAGGTGCGGAAAATAAAGCTCGCGCACTTTTATCTGGCGCTGAATCTCGCGGTCGCAAATATATAACTACTGCAGAGAGCGAAGCAGCAGACATTCTTTCTCAAGCCACTACTGATGCTGAAGCTATCTTTGAAGAGAAGCGACGCGAAGTCTCTGCCTTAGCACTAGCTGCCCGTCGCGAAGGCGAGCGAATGATCTCCGAAGCGCAGGATGAAGTTGTTGCCTATCGCCAGTGGTTGAGCCAAGTAATGTCTGATGCTGAGCGACTCAATCGCATTCAAACTCAATCTCTCCATGCCGCAGAGAACGCTATTGCGCAAGGTCGTTCAAGTCTTGAGACTGCCTTTGCTCGCCTGAGTGATCTACAGAAAAAAGTAAGTGAAAACTTATCAACTGATGGTGGATTGCTGCCACAGGTACCAAAGAAGGTTCTCAGCCAGCGAACTAAGCCAGCACTTGAAGCGCCAAAAAAGAAGAGTGCTCCAAAGAAGAGTGCGCAGAAAAAGAGCGCTCCGAAGAAGAGTGCGAAGAAAACTCCAGCTAAGCGTCGTTAATTCCTATGGCTACCAAGCGCGGTATCCAACATATCCCTGCCATCGACGGTTTGCGAGCAATCGCAGTTACCGCAGTTATTTTCTACCACTTAGGTTTTCAATGGATACCGGGTGGATTTCTTGGAGTTGATCTCTTCTTTGTTATCTCTGGATATGTAATCACTCGATTGTTGCTTGATTCAATCGCTCGAAGCGGTGGATTGGATCTACGAGGATTCTATAAAGCCCGTGCGCGACGTTTGCTACCTCCGATGGTTTTTATGATTGTAGTAACCGCCTTTTACATCAGTATCTGGGCCCAAGATTCTGTCAAAAGATTTCTTACAGATACCCCCTTCTCACTCACGGGTGCGATGAATTGGTGGCTAGTTTTTAAAGAGCAGGATTACTTCGAAGCTATTGGCCGCCCACCGTTATTGCAGCACACCTGGTCGCTAGCCGTTGAGACCCAGTTCTATCTGGTGTGGCCAGTACTCCTCCTCATAATTCTCAAGCGATTTGGTAAAAAAGTTATCCCGGTCGCGGCGTTGGCCATCGCACTCTTTTCAGGTACCGCGCTCTTTTTAGTTTCTCTTCAACTTGATGCATCCAGCTCAATAAGTCACGTTTACTTTGGTACAGATACCCACAGCATCGGCCTCTTCCTCGGAGCAGCACTTGCGGTCAGTTGGATTCCACAAAATTTCAAGAGCGAAGTAAGCAATAAGGCGCAAAACTTTATCGATTTCATTGGTGTTTTTGGGTTAGTCGGAATCCTCGGATCATTCCTTCTGATTGATGAGAGCTCACCTACTGCCTATAAAATTGCCTTTCCATTAGCAGCCATATTTGGTGCAGCAATTATTACCTCAATCGTTCATCCTGCTTCTCGCTTTGCACCAATCTTACAGAATCGAGTACTTCTTTGGATCGGTGAAAGATCCTATGCAATCTACTTATGGCACTGGGTCGTCTTTCAGATTACCCGACCACGT
>CANLFL010000009.1 GCA_947489825.1 Candidatus Nanopelagicaceae bacterium | reverse complement strand
TCCTCTTCGTGCCACAACAGTCTTTACCAATCTTGCAGCTGATCCCAAGTTAAAGAATCCATCTGTGATTCTCTTTGATGCCTCAACGGGTGAACAACTCTTTGAGTCCAATGGCTATGCCATGCGAAAGCCTGCCTCCACCTTGAAATTACTTGCCGGAGTATCGGTGGCGCAGTATCTCGATCCAGCGATGCGCTTTCAAACTTCGCTAGCCCTTTCAGATAAGACAAATTCAGTCGTAATACAAGGAGAGATGGATCCCTGGGCAACTTTTAACGCTTATAACGCCAAACGATTAGGACAGACATCCTTGAAGTATTTGGCATACCGCGCGCATGTTGAGCTTGAGAGCCGAGCAGGTGCACTGGTTAAAAAGATGACTATCTACTACAACGGTATCTACGATAGTGAAGCAAAAAATATGAAGGTCTATCTCAAGAGCAAAAAAGTTTATGTAAATCTCAAACCGGTGACAGCACTTGAAGCACAGAACCTGACATTAGAACCAGTGATGAATAGCGCTTCTCCCACTGTGCAGCAAATGACTCATTACTTTATGCAGTGGAGCGATAACGTACTTTCAGATCGCCTCTCACGATTTGCTGCTAAAGCGGCGGGATTTAAAGGAAATACAGAAGGTATTGCCGAAGTTTACGAAAAGGTATTAGCAGATCTAGAGATTGAATCATCTAAGTTGGTTGTTAAAGATGGCAGCGGACTTTCACACGATAATCGCGTGAGTGCTAAGTTGCTCGGCGATTTACTTGTGAAGATTTACAAAGATCCCCGATTTGCTGGTGTGATCGAGAGTCTTCCAGACGGTGGTGTTAACGGAACTCTCAATGAGCGTTTTATTAAGACTGCACCCAATGCTGTTGGATTAGTCCACGCAAAAACAGGGACTCTCAATGGAACAGTGACGTTAGCTGGATATATTGAGTCTGGAGATCGTGAATACGTCTTTGTAGTTCTAGCTGATCGTCTTTCTCGCACCTATTCAGCGGCGAAAATCGCCAGAGATACTCTCGATCGGTATTTAGGAAGAATTGCCCTTCCGTTTGAACCAATAACCGAGAGCGAAACTGCTGTTAGTTCGATAACACCTTAATTGATCCACCGTAACAAGCTACCCATGTGTTCTGCGATGGCGCATCAAAGGTAATTCCGATCGGTTCGTTACAGACTTTAATTGTCTGAATAAGTTTTAGATCTGATGCCCGCACTTTAGACATGGTTCCACTGCCAAAGTTAACGACAAAGAGGGCAGATCCATCATCTGAAATATCTAGACTGCGTGCCGCTTTACCTGTGGTGACCGTCTTAATTAATTTACCTGCAACTAAATCCCATGCAGCAACCTTGCCTGAAATATTGAGTGTGACGTAGAGAGTCTTCTCATCGGGTGAAAGTACAAGCGCACGTGGGTTTGATCCCACAGGAATGAATGTCTTAGAAAAATCTTGCAAATTAATGCGGTGAATGCCAGACCCACCCATCTCGGCAACATAGGCGTAAAGACTGTCCTTAGTGATTGCGATACCGCGTGGATATCGACCGATCTTTATATTCTGAACGGTCTTTCCGGACTCAACTGAAATCACAGTCACTGTGTATGAGCACCAGTTGCTGACCAAAATGTACTTATTATCTGGAGTTACCTTCAAGACCTTTGGAACAGATCCAACTGGATAGACCGCATCAATTGTGTAATTAGTAAGATTTACGCGGCTCAGAAAGCTTGTGTCATAACCATCTGCTGGACTGCATTTGTCAGTTCCTTCTTTAATAAATCCTTTTCCATACATGGCGTAATTTGTAAAGTAGAGATATTTGCCGTCAGGGCTAAATGCACCTTCAACAGGAGCACCTTTATAACTTCCGCTGTACTTCTTATATCCAAAATCTGAAAGTCGAACAGTATCGGCAACTGTTGCGAGAAGAGCGTTCTTGGTTGTGTCATAAATTGTCACCGAATGGCGATACATCATGTTGTGCGCACTGACTAAACCAGTTCCAGATGAAAGAACTGATTTTGGTGCGATATTTCCATTAATGGTTGAGATGACTTTCATCTTTGAAGTAGCAATAGTTGTTGTGGCTGTCTCAGTTGCTTGCACTCCAGGTGCCACAAAAGAGAGTGTGCCTGCAGCAACAATGGCTACAAGTGCTCGTCTCATATGAATATCTTAATCGCCATTGGAAGGACCCCGACTTGAGAAGCAACATGTGGAGCCACTGGGACATCACTTGGCCCCATCGAAACCACTGTGTCATCCGTCTCTCTCGCTCTTCTTATGAGCAAGGTAGCGATCGAATCTTAAAGCGCTCTGAGAACAGAGAGCAGATTTGCTGGGTAATCTAGCGTCATGGTCCTCCTGCGCGCTTATATATCCCTGATGAAGCTGCGGGTAGTTGAACTTCTTATTATCTCCACCATTCCTGCGATGATCCTGGCCGAAAAAGGTATTCCATCTTTAGGTTTATTAATTGCAACCCTTGTTGGTGGCACATTAGCTGCCGGAAGTGCAAATGCATTTAATATGGTCCTAGAGAGTGATCTCGATAAGTTAATGGAGCGAACTTCTGCACGTCCACTTGTTACGGGTGCGCTGAGTAAATTACATGCAACTATTTTTGCAACAGTAATTGGTGCGCTATCACTTACTATTTTTTGGATCTACACAGAACCTCTTGCAACGATTCTTACGGCAGTTGCAATCGCCTTTTACGTCATTGTCTACACGATGGCTCTTAAGCGCCATACATCTCAGAATATTGTATGGGGTGGTGCAGCCGGGTGCATGCCTGTATTGATTGGTTGGGCTGCTGTTACTAATTCACTTTCTTGGGCAGCCGTTACCTTCTTCTTCGTTGTTTTCTTCTGGACACCCCCACACTTTTGGGCGCTAGCAATAAAGTACAAGGATGATTACGAAGCAGCAAAGATTCCAATGCTTCCAGTAATTGCAGCACGCAATATCGTCGTTCGGAATATGTGGTTTCACACTGTTGCAATGATTGTTAGCTCTGTTGCGCTTATCTATCTCACTGAGCTGCAATGGTGGGCGATGGTAATCACGATTGCCCTCGGTTTAGTTTTTGCGTTACAACTTGTCCAACTGAAGGAAAATTCGGAGAATTACAATGCAGTTGCGTTAAAGATTTTTCACTGGTCAATCACATATTTGACTTTGTTTTCAGCCTTACTTGTTATTGCTCAGCTCTTAAAAGCTTGATCTAAATCTTTAATTAGGTCATCGACATGTTCAAGGCCGACAGATAGTCGCACCACAGAAGGTGTAATTCCCATATCTAATTGAACTTCTGGGCTCAATCGGCGATGAGTTGTTGATGCAGGATGAGTTATCAGAGACTTGCTATCTCCAAGGTTGTTAGAGATATCAATAATGCGCAGCGCATTCATGACTTTAAATGCATCTTTTATGGTCCCAGCGAACTCAATGCCGATGGTCGATCCTCCACCACTCATCTGGCGTTGTGCCAATGCGTAATCTGGGTGTGAAGGAAGTCCGGGATAACGTACAGTTTTAATTTCTGGACGCGTCTCTAAATATTCAGCGATTGCTTGTGCGTTCTCGCTCATGCGACGTACACGCATATCCATTGTCTCGAGAGATTTCACCAATACCCAAGCATTAAATGCACTCAATGTTGGGCCAGTATGACGAACAAATGGAAGAAGATGCTCATGAATATATGAAAACGACCCAAGAATCGCACCAGCAAGTACGCGACCCTGGCCATCCATATGTTTAGTTGCTGAATACATAATTACATCAGCACCAAGTTGGAGAGGCTTCTGCAAAATAGGTGAAGCCATGATGTTATCGACAATAACAGTGGCGCCAACTTTATGCGCAAGATCACTTACCATTCTGATATCAACAATATCTAGCAAAGGATTACTTGGAGTTTCAATAAAGACAACCTTTGTTGGCTTGCTCAGTGCCTTTGCCCACGCAGCAGGATCATTACCTTTAACCAATTCAAAGGTAACGCCCCATTTAGGAAGAAATTCTGTAATCACAACATGGCATGAACTAAACATTGAAGCTGATGCAACAACATGGTCGCCAGCGCTGACCATGCAGGCAATTGATGCGAACATGGCAGACATTCCTGAACCGGTTGCTACACAGAACTCAGCGCCTTCGATTGCAGCTAAACGCTTTTCAAACATTGCAACGGTGGGGTTGTGGAATCGGCCGTAAAGGTAGTGATCTGTTTCATCAGTAAATGAATCAACTGCTTCCTCAGCAGATGAATATGTAAATCCGCTAGTGAGGTAGAGCGCTTCCGCGGTCTCACCAAACCCAGATCGCGCAAGACCGGCACGGACAGCAGCCGTTTGGGGATTAACTTCCCAATCCGGCTCTGGTCGCGCATTACGAGGCTGATAGCCCCAGACCTCTTTGCTCATGGCGAGATCTTAATCTGCGCAGGGTATATTCCCTACATGCACGCTCAAACAATTGCCATCTCAGTCCAAGACCTTAGCAAGAAATACGATTCTCGATTTGCTGTCTCACATGCCAACTTCGAAGTCCCCCTAGGGAGCATCTGTGGCTTCGTCGGCCCTAATGGTGCTGGCAAAACCACAACAATTCGAATGTTGCTTGGCTTGATCTCACCGACTGGTGGCACTGGACAGATCTTGGGTCATTCAATTAGCGATCCAGATGAGTACCTCAAACATGTTGGCGCGATGATCGAAGGTCCTGCCTTCTATCCAGCTCTATCAGGTGCTGAAAATCTTCATGTATTAGCAACTCTCGGAGGCTTTAGCCACGAACGAGTAGCGGAAGTTCTTAAAACTGTGGGACTTGCAGATCGTGCAGAATCTAAATTCAAAAAATATTCACTTGGAATGAAACAGCGTTTAGGAATTGCAGCAGCTTTATTGCCAGAGCCAAAGATCTTGATTCTTGATGAACCAACTAATGGCCTTGATCCTGAAGGTATCCAAGAGATTCGTGACTTATTGCGCGGGCTGGCAGATAAAGGCACAACTGTTTTCGTCTCATCACATTTACTTTCAGAGCTTGAGATCATCAGTGATTACATCGTGATGCTACGTAAAGGTGAAGTTGTCTTTGCCGGTCCTATCCAGCAACTCTTTGAAGCGCAACAACCATTTATGTTGGTACGCACTGAAAATATAAATGATTTGGATAAAGTCGTTGCAATCGCAGTTGCTGATGGGCATAAGGCACACATTCAATCTGGCGTCGCTCACATTGAGGGACCAGCCGATTGGGCAGGGATACTCAATAAGAAGGCTTTTGAGGCGGGAATTGTCCTAACCCAGCTTTCGCCGCAGCTACCTAACCTTGAAGAGACATTCTTTGAAATGACAGGAGATAAGAAGTGATTCGCGTCGTCCGAGCTGAATGGCGCAAACTACGTAGGCCGACGTTATTTTTTGGAACGATTGGTGCTGCACTCTCTTTCACCAACCTCTTTACCACTCTACTCTTCACTCTTATTGATTCTCCACGAGGAAATTCCGATCCTGCAAATCCAATTTCTCGCGAGATGCTCTCTTCCTTTGGTGGATCAGTTATCGGATTTTCTAACGTTGCAAGCTTGCTTGGCATTATTGCCTACTGTGTTTTTGCCGCGCAAACTGCGCAGGAGTACACATATGGAACTTTACGTAATCTCCTAGTTCGTCAACCTGGTCGCTTACGACTTCTGGCTGGCAAATTGATTTCTATGAAGCTCTTTGCTCTTCTCATGGTTTTAGTCTCTGGGGTTGTCTCAATTGCTTTGTCGTACCTTTTAGCTCCTGGAGCGAAAGTAGAGCGGGCACTCTGGTTTACCTCTGATGGTTGGTCGCAGATTGCTCAAACTTTTATCAATGTATCGATCTCCGTCGTTGGATTTGGAGTTATAGGAATGATCATGGGTCTCTTACTTCGTTCGCCAATTAGCGCAATTTCAATCGGTGTTATTTGGATTCTAATCATCGAAAACATACTCGGTGCGGTTAAGAGTTCCACCCTCGACTGGCTTCCAGGAAGTCAGTTAAATGTCATCGCCGTAGGTGGCACACCACAAGTGAGCTACTCACATGGAATGACTCTTGCTGCGATCTATATCGGAGTCGGTGGAATTGTTGCCGCCATACTCTTTTCCCGAAGAGATGTAGCAAACTAAGATATGACACACGCACTTGTAGAAGTGCGCTCTGCGGTGCGCCCTCACTTAGCAACGCTATCTGCAGGTGATCGGATTCTTGTTGCAGTCTCTGGCGGAGCTGATTCACTTGCACTAGCGGGCGCTCTTCTTGCCGAAAGTAAAGAACTATTAACTACCTGCATTGGCGTAACTATTGATCATCAACTCCAAGATGGCTCTGATATTCAGGCACGTAAAGTTATCAATCAGTTAGAGCGAATTGGGTTCAGCGAAGTTATTTCTCAAGAAGTAAACGTTGATCAGAGCTCTGGACTTGAATCTGGTGCGCGAGACGCAAGATATGCAGCTCTGCACGCAATTGCTGATCAACGTGATGCGCTTCAGATTTATCTTGGGCATACTCGCGATGATCAAGCAGAGAGTGTGCTCTTAGGTTTAGCGCGTGGCTCTGGTGCGCGATCACTTTCTGGAATGGCAGCAGTCAATGGAAAAATTATTCGACCTTTATTATCAGTAACACGAGAAGTTACCGAGCAAGCATGTAAAGATCTCGGCTTAGATGCATGGAGTGATCCACATAATTTCAGCGCAGAATTTTCTCGCGTTCGTGTGCGCACTCAAGTACTTCCAGTAATGGAGAAAGAGATTGGTCCAGGAATTGCAGAAGCTCTTGCTCGCACCGCATCTCTTCTTCGCGATGACGCTGATGCCCTTGATCAACTCACAGATCGCACCGCGCAGGGCCACGACCTCGCATCCCTTGAGATCGAATTTCTCGCAGGGCTACCTAAAGCCATTCGCACTCGTCTGATTCGTAGGGCGATCTACGCTCAAGGAGCTCCGATGGGCTCGATTACCGCCGATCATGTGAGCGCAGTTGAGGCGCTGGTCACCTCATGGCACGGTCAAGGCGAGATCAGCCTTCCAGGGGGTGTGAAGGTTGCTCGGATATCGGGCAGACTTTCGGCCTACGCCCGCAGCTAGCCTGATCGCTAGCCCACTATCGAAGGAGCCCCACCCGGTGGATCTACAAGCAGTCGGTACAGATGTCGAACGCGTTATTGCAACACAAGAACAATTATCTTCGCGTATCGCAGAAATGGCTGCTCAAGTTGATAAAGATTACGAAGGAAAAGATTTACTCCTTCTCGGCGTTCTTAAAGGTGCAATCATGGCGATGGCAGATCTGACTCGCGCGATGCAGCGTCATATCGAAATGGATTGGATGGCTGTCTCTTCTTACGGTTCAGGAACAGAATCAAGTGGCGTCGTTCGAATTCTTAAGGATCTTGATCGGGATATCACTGGACGTAACATTTTGATCGTGGAAGATATTGTCGACTCTGGTTTAACACTTTCATGGCTGCGCGCAAATCTTGTCGCGCGTGGTGCCGGCTCAGTCGAGATTCTTACAATCTTGCGCAAGCCAGAGGCAGCCAAAGTTGAAGTTGAAGTTAAGTATATTGGCTTTGATATTCCGAAGGACTTCGTAGTTGGATATGGACTTGATTTTAATGAGAAGTATCGCAACCTCGACTTTATCGGTGTGCTTGCAAAGCACATGTACGAATAAGAAGAATCTATGAAGTCAATGAGCAAGAAGCACGCACCGAAGAAGAAGAAACCTTCTACGACTCCTCAAGTTCCACAATCTCGATTTAAGCGTTTGCTGCGCGGTCCACTTTTCTGGATCATTGTCGCGATCGTTGCAGTTTCGGTCTTTGGTCAGATTTCTGGTGCGGGTAACCGTTACGAGACAATCAAGACATCTCAAGCACTTGATGCAATCGCAAAATCTGATGTCGAATCTGCAGTCTTAGTAGATAACTCACAGAAGATTCGCCTTGAACTTAAATCAGGCAGGTTTATCAATGGTGCGGCAAAGGTAGAGGCCTCTTATATAGCCCGCCAAGAGCCAACACTTATCGATGCTTTGACCAGTAATCCACCTGCAAAGGGTTGGAGCGTTGAAGTTGCTAAGCAATCACTTCTTGTGAGCTTCCTCTTCTCATTCTTCCCATTCTTACTTATTGGTCTTCTCTTCTTCTTCCTGATGAGCCAAGCCCAAGGTGGAAATAAAGTTTTCTCCTTCGGAAAATCTAGAGCTAAGCTGCAAAATAACGATGTTCCACAGAACACCTTTGCAGATGTGGCCGGTGCAGATGAAGCGATCGCCGAGCTAGAAGAGATTAAAGATTTCCTAGCTAACCCTGCAAAGTACGCACTCTTAGGTGCCAAGATTCCTAAAGGTGTTCTTCTCTACGGTCCTCCAGGAACAGGTAAGACTTTGCTTGCTCGCGCAGTTGCTGGCGAAGCAAAAGTTCCGTTCTATTCAATCTCTGGTTCTGACTTTGTTGAAATGTTTGTCGGCGTTGGTGCATCACGTGTTCGTGATCTCTTCGCTCAAGCAAAATTACATGCACCAGCAATTGTCTTTGTTGATGAGATCGATGCAGTTGGTCGCCAACGTGGAGCCGGTATGGGTGGCGGCCACGACGAACGCGAGCAGACACTTAACCAACTTCTTGTTGAGATGGATGGCTTTGAAGGCGATAGCCAAGTAATTCTTATCGCTGCTACAAACCGTCCCGATGTTCTTGATCCCGCACTTTTGCGTCCAGGACGTTTTGATCGTCAGATTCCAGTGGATCGACCAGATCTCAAAGGTCGCGAAGATATTTTGAAGGTACACGCAAAGAACAAGCCAATCTCAGATGATGTAGACCTTAAGAACTTTGCCCGTCGTACTCCTGGATTTACTGGAGCCGATCTAGCCAATGTTTTAAACGAAGCCGCACTTCTCACCGCTCGTGAGGGCGAAAAAGTCATTACAGATCACCAGTTAGATGAGGCGATCGATCGCGTGATGGCTGGACCACAACGTAAGTCACGTCTGATGTCAGAAGAAGAGCGTCGTGTGACCGCTTATCACGAAGCGGGTCACGCACTTGTTGCACGTGCACTTCCACATACAGATCCTGTTCACAAAATTACAATCATGCCTCGTGGTCGCGCACTGGGTTACACGATGGTCTTGCCTGACGATGATAGGTACTCAACAACACGTAATCAGTTATTAGATCAATTGGCTTACTCACTTGGTGGTCGCGCAGCAGAAGAACTCATCTTCCACGATCCATCTACCGGTGCATCAAACGATATTGAGAAGGCGACAGCCTTAGCACGCGCAATGGTGACTCAATACGGAATGACTGAATCAATCGGTGCGATCAAGCTAGGAAGTGATTCTTCTGCACCATTTATGGGTCGTGACTACGGTCATCAGCGCGATTATTCTGAAAATCTCGCCGCTGTTGTAGATCGAGAAGTCAGATCATTAATTGAAAATGCTCATCAAGAAGCATTCGATATCTTGGTCGCTAATCGTTCAATACTTGATGAGATGGTTCTTGAATTACTTGAACGCGAGACGCTGAATAAGGAAGAGATTGAAGTGATCTTTGCAAAGGTCTCATCATGGCCACGTAGACCAGCATGGACTGGATCGATTCATCGCATTCCAAGTTCACAACCTCCTGTAGCAATTCCTGAGAAAAAAGTTGTAGTAGATGTGCCAAAGCGCGCGACACGTAAGAAGAAGGCGCCTTCGAGTGAGTGATATTTCACCAGTCTCATCTGGTCCCGATGATGGTCGCGCAGTGCGTCCATATGATCAGGCACGCGCTGAAGCTGCCGTACGCGAACTATTAATTGCTATCGGTGAAGATCCAGATAGAGAAGGTTTAAAGGAGACTCCAGCACGTGTAGCTCGCGCCTATAAGGAGAACTTCGAGGGGCTCTGGCAATCTCCAGAAGATGTACTAACAACAACATTTGATATCGGTCACGAAGAGTTAGTAATTATTCGAGATATTGAAGTCTTTTCACAGTGCGAACATCACCTCACACCATTTCATGGTGTCGCACATGTTGGTTATATCCCGCGCGGAAAGATCACCGGGCTCTCAAAAATTGCACGACTTGTAGACCTGTATGCAAAGCGCCCACAGGTACAGGAGCGCTTAACGACCCAGATTGCAGATGCATTGGTTAAGATCCTCAATCCGCTTGGCGTGATCGTCATTATTGATTGCGAGCACCTATGTATGTCGATGCGTGGAGTTAAGAAATCTCAGGCGCGCACAACGACAAGTGCTGTCCGTGGTGCGTTACGCGATGCAACAACGCGCGCAGAGGCAATTAGTCTCATCACGAATCGCTAGCGAGAGTTATTTCAAATGTTGGTGATGGGCATTCTCAACGTCACACCTGATTCATTTTCAGATGGCGGAGAGTTTGAATCTTTTGAATCTGCCGTGGCTCATGGCCTTGTAATGCTCGCCGAAGGTGCAGATATCATCGATATCGGTGGTGAGTCCACGCGCCCAGGGGCTCTGCGAATTACTGAGGAAGAAGAGTTATCTCGCGTCATCCCGGTAGTCAAAGAACTCTCACAACAAGGGGCAGTGATATCGATTGACACGATGCGCTCGGGCGTAGCGCGCGCTGCAGTAGAAGCAGGTGCTACCTACATCAATGATGTCAGCGGAGGTCTTGCAGATTCACAGATGCATGCCACGGCAGCTGAGTTGGGCTGCTTCTATATTCTGATGCATTGGCGCGGACATTCGGTCGACATGAATTCAAAGGCGATCTATGGCGATGTTGTGGAAGAAGTTAAAGCAGAGCTCATAGAACAGGTGGGTAAGGCCCTTACTGCCGGAATTGTGAAAGAGAGAATCATTCTTGATCCAGGTATCGGTTTTGCTAAAGAGAGTGAACATAATTGGGATCTCATCCGCCGTATTACTGAGATTGTTGATCTGGGATACCCGGTTCTCGTGGGTGCTTCGCGTAAGCGTTTCTTAGGTGGGGACTCACCAAGTGAACGCGAAGCGGCAACGTTAAAAATTACAGAAGATCTTCTCGCTACCGGCATCTGGGGCGTTAGAGTTCATAGCGTGGCTCCACACAAGGAGGTGATTACAAGTGTCTGATCAGATCAGAGTTAGCGGAATTAAAGCATTTGGTTATCACGGCGTGCTTCCACATGAAGCTACCGAGGGACAAGACTTTATTATCGATCTTCTCATCACGCTAGATTTGAGAGCGGCATCTCTCTCTGATGATTTAACCGAAAGTATCAACTACGCAGATCTAGCTCAGATTGCTCATGACAATATCGTGGGAGAGCGCGTGCAGTTAATCGAACGACTGGCCGGCAGGATTGCAGAAGAAATTTCTTCGGCTTACTCACAAATTACCTCGGTGAGTGTGACTGTTCATAAGCCACATGCACCTGTGACAGTCGATTTTGAAGATATCTCGGTCACTATCACGCGATGAAAGCAGTTATCGCAATCGGTGCCAATTTAGACAACCCGCAAGAAAACATCGATCTTGCTGTGGCACTCCTTAAGGAAGCAACAGATATCACTGCACTTTCTTCGATGTATGTAACAAAACCAGTGGGTGGACCAGTTCAGCCTGATTACATTAACGCTGTGGCACTTGCAGAGAGTGATCTTCCTGCAGCCGATTTCTTAAGCATGCTTCATGGGATTGAGGCAGCGCTCGGAAGAGAACGAAAAGAACACTGGGGTGCGCGCACTATTGACCTTGATCTCATTCAATACGGAAGTATCTTGAGTTATAGCGATGAATTGTTGCTGCCGCACCCTCGCGCTCATGAGCGACTTTTTGTTATCGAGCCATGGCATGAAATTGAGCCTGATGGAATTTTGTTAACACACGGTCGAATCGACGGACTTTTACGCACACTTTTGGAGCAGGAGCAGTAAGGCTCTAAACTTCACTTAATTGTCAAGCCCGGTACCTGAAAGGACTGGAGCCATGAAGATAGTTACAGAGGCATCAGAGCTGGTTCCCGGCTGCGCATTTGTTCCAACTATGGGAGCTCTTCATAGCGGACATCAATCCCTCTTTAAAATTGCAGCATCACATAATGAGCATGTTTTAGCTTCTATCTTTGTTAATCCCTTGCAATTTGATAACGCTGAAGATTTAGCAAAGTACCCGCGCACTCCTGAGAAAGATATTGAGATGGCGCAAGCTGCTGGAGTTACCCATCTATGGTTCCCACGATATGAAGAACTCTATCCAAAAGGCTTTGAAAAACGATCGGCCGGTCCTTTGGGAGATATCTATGAAGGTGCATCGCGCCCCGGACATTTCGACGGTGTAGTAACTGTCGTCAGCCGCCTCTTTGAATTAGCTCAACCACAATGTGCAATTTTTGGAGAGAAAGATTTTCAACAGTTTGCCCTCATTAAAAAAATTAAGACAGATGTAGAAATCAGTGCCGCACCGACGATTAGAGAAAGTGATGGACTTGCACTCTCTTCTCGCAATGTGCGCCTTGACCCTGCGGGACGAAAGGCAGCGACAGTTATTTCTCGAGCACTCTTTGCAGCATCACAAGAGAGAACCCTTGAATCTGCGCAGACTTTGATGCTGCAGGTTCTTAGCGATGAGGCTACATTCACCTGTGACTATGCAGAGATCATTGATGAAAATGAGTTCATTCCAGCTACTGATTCCACGCTGCACGCTCGAGCGATCATCGCTGGCTGGATTAATGGCATACGTTTGATCGACAATATGGCTATGAAACTAGGGGCTCGCTCATGAAGCTACTTGCCCCTGCTCCAGGATGGAGCGCCCAGGCTGATGTGATTGTCGTTGGTTCAGGAATTGCTGGGCTAACAACTGCGCTACAAGTGCGCACCTTTGGTTTATCTGTACTGCTTGTAACAAAGGCAAAGGTTGATGAAGGTTCAACAAAATGGGCACAAGGTGGAATAGCTGCGGCTTTAGGTGAAGATGATTCACCTCTTGCTCACGAAAAAGATACTTTGGTTGCAGGTGCCGGCCTCTGTGATAGCGAAGCGGTGCGAGTATTGGTAACAGAAGGACCAGATGCTGTTCGCACACTCATTGCTCGCGGTGCAAAGTTTGATCTTGAAGCAAGCGGTGAAATGTCACTCACTCGCGAAGGTGGGCATCTACAAAACCGAATTATCCATGCAGGCGGAGATGCAACAGGTGCCGAAGTCGAACGTGCGCTAATTGCTGCTATCAATAGCGATCCACACATTGAGTTAATTGAACATGCGCTGGTAATTGATGCACTTAAAGATAAAGATGGCGCAGTCTGCGGCGTAACGTTGCACGTCATTGGCGAAGGTAGTCGCGACGGCGTCGGGCAAGCACGTGCTCGCGCCGTTGTACTTGCAACCGGTGGACTTGGACAAGTTTTTGCACAGACAACTAATCCATCGGTATCGACAGGTGACGGAGTTGCGCTAGCTCTTCGCGCAGGAGCTGCAGTTGCTGATGTGGAATTTATTCAATTTCATCCCACAGTCTTATGGCTAGGTGAAAGTTCAGAAGGTCAGCAACCTCTTATTAGTGAGGCTGTTCGTGGTGAAGGTGCATACCTTATAGACCACAACGGAGATCGATTTATGAAAGATATCCATCCACTGGGTGAACTTGCACCACGAGATGTCGTTGCAATTGCGATTATGAATAAGATGGTTGCAACGGGCCAGTCACATGTGTGGCTCGATGTGCGACATCTCGAAGGATTTGAAAAACGTTTTCCAACAATTTACGCATCATGTATTGCACATGGGATTAATCCGTCTAAGGATCTAATTCCAGTAGCTCCTGCTTCTCATTACGCATCAGGTGGCGTGCGCGTTGATCTCAACGGTCGCACCAGCGTGAAAGGGCTCTATGCCTGCGGCGAGACAGCGTGCTCTGGAGTTCACGGTGCCAATCGATTGGCATCTAACTCACTTTTGGAAGGCCTCGTCTTTAGCGCACGAATTGCTAGCGATATTGCAACGAGAATGGCTGAGATTGCAGAGCCGGTAGCAAATAACTCAACTGAGATTCTCCTTGATCCCGAAGTTCGCAATCTTATTCAGGTGAGTATGAGTCGTGGCGCAGGTGTTCTACGTTCCTCCGACTCTCTTGTTGAAACTAGCTCTGATCTTACTCGCATCGGAGATCGCACAAGTGCAGCACCTTGTGTAGAGGCGTGGGAGACAACAAATCTCTTCCAACTCGCTCAGGCAATCTTAAAGGCAGCACTTATTCGCCAAGAGACTCGTGGTT
>CANLFL010000008.1 GCA_947489825.1 Candidatus Nanopelagicaceae bacterium | reverse complement strand
GGAAAACTTCTCGTCACGTCATCATAGATATCTTGAAAGACTTCATAACACTGCCCGCATATTGATGGGCCAACAACTGCTGTGATATCAGATGCGCCACGAGAACGCATTTCTTGAATTGCTTCTAACGCAACGCCATTCATGAGTCCTTTACGACCAACATGGACGGCAGCAACTGTCTGTGAACTAGCCAGCAAAAGAGGAATGCAATCTGCAACCATCACTGCAAGGCCAATGCCAGCACTCTCTGTCACGAGTGCATCGGCTATCGGTTCGGCGATGATCTCTGCTCCTATGGAAGCAACAACGCTCCCGTGCACCTGTTCCATAAATTGAAGAGGCAAGCCAAGCAGATTCTCTAGCTCTGCTCGATTTGAAAGAACAATCGCTGGGTCGTCTCCTACATGAGTAGCTACATTGCGAGAAAGAAAAGCACCGGTGGATAAACCACCGGTGCGATCTGTAAAACTGTAATTCACTATTACTTCATAAAGTCTGGCACGTCGATCTCGTCTTCAGCAACGAGTTCTTCGAAAGTGACGCGCTTTGTAGGCCTACTTGCATCAAGATCCATAGCAACCACAAGAGGATCATTATCAGGAAGAGGATTTGCCACTCCACCCAGGGTCGCTGCATCGATGACAGGAACCGCAACCTTCTTTGGCTCTCCCCCATCAAATCCTGCCGCAATCACGGTAATACGGACTTCGTCCCCCAGGGCATCATCGATGGTGGTTCCAAAGATTATCCGAGCATCTGGATGAGCTGCGGCTTGAACAAGTTCGCATGCTTCATTGATCTCAAAGAGACCTAGATCTGAACCACCGGCAACTGAAAGTAAAACTCCCATTGCACCATCGATAGAAGTTTCAAGAAGCGGACTAGAGATTGCAAGTTCGGCTGCTCTGACCGCTCTGTTCTCTCCGCGAGCTGAACCAATTCCCATGAGAGCTGAACCAGCATCTGTCATAACAGTTTTCACATCTGCAAAGTCAAGGTTGATAAGTCCTGGTTGAGTAATAATTTCAGTAATTCCCTGAACACCTGAGAGTAGAACTTGATCTGCACTTCTAAATGCATCCACTGCGGTGATGTTGCGATCAGAGATTGCAAGGAGGCGATCATTTGGAATAACAATCAAAGTATCTACTTCACTACGAAGAAGTTCAATTCCTTCATCTGCTTGACGCATACGAATTTTTCCTTCAAAAGAGAAGGGGCGAGTAACAACGCCAATAGTAAGTGCGCCAAGATCGCGTGCAATTTTGGCAACAATCGGTGCGCCACCTGTTCCTGTGCCGCCACCTTCGCCAGCAGTTACAAAAACCATATCCGCACCGCGAAGAATCTCTTCTATCTCTTCCGTGTGATCAATTGCAGCTTGACGTCCTTTTTCGGGAGCAGCACCTGCACCTAAACCTTTTGTAGAAGTGCGACCAATATCTAACTTCACATCAGCATCACTCATCAGTAGATGTTGTGCATCTGTATTGATTGCAATGAACTCAACGCCTTTAAGGCCGACATCGATCATGCGATTAATCGCATTGACTCCTCCGCCACCAATTCCAACAACTTTGATGACAGCTAGATAATTCTGCGGTGCAGCCACGTGAGTCCTCCTTATGAACTATAAACCTCGCCTTGAGACTTACGATTCATCTCTCTAATAGCGGAAAACTTAGGCTGATCGAAGGCTGCAATCAAATACCGACTCGAACTAATTCCTCATCTACAACTTGAGAGTTATTTACAAAATTTATTTCTCAATTTACTTCACAACCTACTTCTCAACCTACTTAACGATGGGTGCATGTGGCGCGACCACATCAATCATTTTAATTTTCTTATTCTCTGGCAGTTTCAGAAGTGAGTTAATGACTGAGATTTTCAACGCCATATCTTGACTATCTCCCCATCGAATGACGATATCGCGGCCTTCGAGAGTTGAGTTGAGGGTAAAGGTGTTGGATGAAGTCGCCATCATCGAAGTGATGTATCTGCGGAAATTCTCTGGCAGCTGAGTAAAGAGCTCGTTAGCTTTCAGAGCGCTATCTGGGCTCTTCGCGGAAATGAGAGCGAGATCAGGATTTGAATATCCAGGCAATGAGAAGAGCTGACCTTCTTCATCGATTGTCTGGCCCGGCACTTGATCTGAATTGAAGAAGGCTAACGGCTCTCGTGGACTGATCTCGATTGCAACTACTCCGCTTAACCAGTTCCTAGAGATGGCAACATCTTTGACCCATGCAAGTTTTTCAATTTTTCTGGCAACCGATTGTGGATTTACTCGAGCTAGTTGTTGAGCCACCACGATCTGACTTTTCATCTCTATCTCGGCCTGTACTGCCGATGTAGGCGCTCCTACGATCTCGACTTTCTTGACACTAAAAATCGAAGACCATCCCAAGAAGTACGCCAAAACCATAATAAGCACTCCCACGACCACCAACGGGGGTGAGAGATGCTTTCGAGTGCGCGCTGACATTAGCGAGAGGGCGGAGTTTCGAATCGTCGTTCAAGACCTTGGGCAATGATTGGCCCTAAGGAGTTCACATCGCCAGCACCCAAAGTGAGAATTACATCTCCAGGCTTTGCCATCGAGATTATCTCCTCCGATGCCTCAAGGAAATTAGGGATGAATTTTCCGCGTTGCATTTTTTGCGCAATAAGTGATGCGCTCACGCCAGCTATTGGTTTTTCACTTGCTGGATAAATTTCTAAAAGGATTGCAAGGTCTGCAAGGTCGAGAGTCTGCGCGAACTGGTCAAGAAATGCTTGAGTTCTGGAGTATCTATGAGGCTGAAAGATCACAAGAACACGACCATCTCCGGCATATCGACGGGCTGCTGTAAGAGTGACATCGATTTCAGTCGGATGATGACCGTAGTCATCGATCACTCTGATACCTGCGATACTCGCTTTGAGTTCAAATCTTCGTCCCGCACCTTGGAATGATGCCAAACCTTCAAGCAGGTCGGTCGCTGGCTGACCAAGAGCGAGTCCCATAGCTAGCGCTGCAGCTGCGTTGAGCAGATTGTGATGACCTGGAACTTGTAACTCAATCGTTCCCACCGCTCTTCCCTTCCATAGCGCACGCGCCTTTGAACCACCCGGCAACAACTTAATGGTGTCGATGAGTAGATCAGAGTTTTCATCTTGGCCATAGGAAATTTTGGTAGCAGCGAAATCGGTCGCTGCAATCCGTACCGCACCAGAATCGTCCTTGCAGTAGATGAAGAATCCCTCTGGGCTAATTGACTGCGCAAACTCAGTAAAAATATCCATCACAGATTCTTCGGTGGGAAAAAAGTCAACGTGATCATGTTCAACATTTGTCACGATTGCACTAAATGGGCGGTACTCCAAGAATGAGCCATCTGATTCATCTGCCTCAGCTACAAAGAGTTCCCCGGTACCGCGGTGAGCATTTGAACCTGAGGCGGTAAGAGATCCGCCTATTGCAAACGATGGATCCACTCCGCAGGCTTGAAGTGCCACGGTGAGCATCGATGATGTTGTCGTCTTTCCATGTGTTCCTGCGACAGCCAAACTCTTACTCGAAGACATAAGAGTGGCTAACGCTTGTGCACGTGTCAGGAGTGGAACCCCTAATTCTCGGGCACGCTTTATCTCCGGATTACTTTCTTCAATCGCATTTGAATAAATTACGATATCTACGCCATCAAGATGTATGGCGTCATGACCGATATAAACCTCGGCCCCAAGAGCGCGAAGTGCTAAGACCACGGATGAATCTTTAGAGTCACTTCCAGATACAGAGAGACCGTGAGAGAGGGCGATGCGGGCCAACCCACTCATTCCCGCACCAGCGATTCCTATAAAATGAATACGCTTTCCAATCCATTGATCAAGATTCGCCTGAACCATCTTCTATCTTTCGCCAGCGTAAAGTTGATGTTCTGCTAAAGCTACGATTTTTGCTGCAGCCTCGAGATCGCCAAAATTAGGACAATCGCTGAATTTATCACTCGCAGCCAACATAGAGTCAATATTATCGAGTAGCCAGCTGGCGGTGAATGAACTCTGTTCGAGAACGCGCGCGCGCCCCATCTCAACGAGATAATCAGCATTTACTGACTGTTCTCCGTTGCCAATAGGGAGTGGGATAAAGAGTGCGTATTTTCCAAGGGCACTGACCTCAGAGCATGTGATCGCTCCGCTACGTGCGATTACTAAATCGGAGGCAAGGTAGGCGGTAGCCATATTTTCTATATATGAATGTGAAATATAGTTGTCATCGCTTGCTGGCAGATCATTTGCTGCTCCTACAGAGTGCACAATGGTGATCGGCTTATCTTTGATTAACTTTCGAGCATTTTCAATAACACTATTGATGGCTTGCGAGCCCTGTGAGCCACCGAAAACTAAGACAACCTTGTTCCCACTGTGAATTCCAAGATCACCCTTGGCCTTACCTCTGATTTCACTCCACGCATGTTCATCTGCACTCTGATGAGCAATTAGTAATGAGGTGATGTCATCGCGAAGGGGTAGACCAGTAATCAGCGCCTGGGCAAATGGCCCATGAGTAACTGGAGATCCCACAGCTAGTGCATCGGTATAGCGAGCTCCGAGTCGATTTGCCCAGCCAGGCTCTGCATTTGCTTCATGAATCACGATGGGAACCTTGAGTGATCCGGCTGCCAAGTAAGCAGGAGCACATACATAACCGCCGAAGCCGATAAGAAGATCTGCATCTCTAAGAATATTTTTACACTCACTCATAGAGCGGCGAAGTGAGCCCGGTACTTTCAGTAGATCTAGCGATAGCGACCGTGGAAGGTGGACACGTGTGATGAGTTCAAGGCTAAAGCCAGCTTCTGGAACAAGTTTTGTCTCCAAGCCAGAAGATGTCCCTAGAAATACGATCTGGTCAGCTGGATGAGTCTGCTTCCACAACCGCGCAACAGCAAGTGCGGGCTGAATATGACCCGCGGTTCCTCCACCGGCAAAAACTATCTTTCGAGATCTCATTTATCGATGCAGCCTTTGTGCGACAAAATTCTTCACTTCTAATTTGATTTCAGGCTCTCGAAGCGCACTCGATGCAATAAATGCGATGCCGAGATAGGTAGCAATCAGCGCCGAACCGCCATAAGAGAGCAGCGGCAGAGTAACTCCTACTACCGGAAGAAGACTTACAGCAGATCCAATATTGAGAATAGTTTGAATAGCAATCCATGATGCAATTCCTGCACATGCAAAGCGTGTAAATGAATCAGAAGATCGCATTGCAATTCGTAGTGAGCTGTAAATGAGCGTTCCAAGGAGTGCCAAAATGAAGAGCGTTCCGAGTAAGCCGAGTTCCTCACCAATTACAGCAAAGATAAAGTCGGTATGCGCTTCAGGAAGATTGCCCCACTTTTGTCTGCTTCCTCCCAGACCGACACCGAAAATTCCACCACTTGCCAGTCCTAAGAGGCTATGGGCTGGTTGCCATCCCTCATTCTTATATTGAGCGGGATCAAAGGGATCAAGAAAGACGCTCCAGCGCGCTGCGCGATATTGGGTTGTTGCAATAAAGAAACCGATTCCTAGCGCCGCAGTTGCAGTCAGCGTTCCAACCAAGCGCAATGGAATTCCTGAGACAAAGAGCAACCCGCCAAGAATTGCCATAAGAACAGATGCTGTACCGAGATCTTTGCCCCACATGACAAGTGCGCTAGCCACAATAAATCCTGGCGCGATGAGGGCCAAGACATTTACTCTCATAAAGCCGGCATTAAGTCGCGATGCCAGTATTTGTGAGGCCCACAAGATGAGTAGAAACTTAGCAAGCTCGCTCGGTTGAACATCGACTACCTTGAGAGAGATCCAGTTCTGGTTTCCATTGACGGATTTTCCAATTCCAGGAAGTCGCACGATAAGAAGAATCACAATTGAAATAACTAACCCAAATCGAGCGAGTATCTTCCATCGATCAAGGGAGAGTCGTGAAAGCACAATCGCCATCGGAATACAGAAGGCTAAGAAGATGAGTTGGCGAATAAAAATTGCCACCGATGAGCCCTTGGTATCGAGTGAGTAGATAGAGGATGCAGAGAAAACCATAATGAGACCAATAATTGAAAGCAGCCCTGTTGATATCACTAACCCATAAAAGGCGGCAGCAGGATTATGTAACTTGTTCTTGACCGGTGCCTTACTCATCCCAAAGCCTTCCGTACAGCATCCGTAAATCGATCGCCACGATCGGCATATGAAACAAATTGATCCATCGAGGCACATGATGGTGCGAGAAGAACTGTATCTCCTGCACCTGCGCACGACTTTGCAGCAGCGACGATGGCCTCCATAAATGAATTAGAGACTCCCCCGCGCTGATAATCAGATGGTGGGTCAATCTCAATCACCTTTACATGTGGAGCGTGCTCTGCCAGTGCTCTTGCAAAGAGGGCTCGATCTGTTCCAATAAGAATTGCAACTTTGATTCGTGGGTGTGCTCGTGCAACGAGGGCGCTGACATCTGCGCCTTTTGCTAAACCGCCGGCGATCCAAATCACAGAGAGTGCGGAAAGTATTGAGGCAGTGGCTGCATGTGGATTGGTTGCTTTCGAATCATCTATCCAGGTGATGCCATTGTCCTCTGCTACAACTTCGATGCGATGGCGACCAAGTGTGAATTCAGATAGCGCCGTGCCAATAGCCTCATGGGATACACCCACGGTGCGGGCTAATCCAGCGGCGGCTAAAGCGTTAGAAACATTATGCGGAACCGTTGGCTTCACATCAACTACCTCTGCAATCATTGACGCTTCTTGCGGATCTGAGACAAATGCACGATCGACCAGGAGCTCTTCTACAACACCAATTTCTCCAGGGCCAGGGGTATCGAGAGAGTAAAAGACCTTTCTGCCATTCCAATGAGTTGTGCGAGCGACAACTTCTTTATCATCACCATTGAGAATTGCCGTCATCGAACGGTCAAGAATTGAAATCTTTGCTTGAGCGTAACTCTCAAAACTACCGTGCCAATCCGTGTGATCATCTGCAATGTTAAGAATTGCTGAAGCTACAAACTCGGCGCGTTCTAACCAATGAAGCTGGAAACTTGAAAGTTCGAGTACAAGCACGTCATAGGCTTCAGTACCTTCTACACATTCAATGACTGTCTTGCCCACATTGCCGCATGCCACTGCATGAACTCCTCCTGCGCGCAGAGCTGCTGCTGTCATTTCAACTGTAGTCGTCTTTCCATTTGTGCCAGTAAGAGCCAACCATTTCTGTCCTGGGGATCGCTCTTCCTTGATTGCCCAGGCAAGATCTATCTCATTGAGCAATGTGACTCGAGTAGCTTGAGCTTTTTGAATAAGTGGATGGGACTCTTTCCAGCCAGGGGAGATGAGAACAAAATCAAAATCAGAGACGTTGACTGCCGATGGTTTTAGAATTGAGAATTCGTTATCCGTTGTGACTGTGTCATCAACAATCGTGACTTGTGCATCCCTGGCAATCAGAGCACGAGCAGAGGCAAGTCCGGTGACGCCAGCTCCGAGCACAAGAATCTTCTTATGCTTCAGATCTCGGGAGAAACTCATTGGTGATTCATCGCAGCCTTTAGCCTGCGATCCAATCTGCGTAGAAGAGACCTAGCCCACCTGCCACACAAAGACCGCCAATGATCCAGAAACGAATTACGATCGTTACCTCTCCCCATCCCATGAGCTCAAAGTGATGTTGCAGCGGAGCCATCTTAAATACTCGTTTGCCACCAGAAATTTTGAAATAAAGAGTCTGGATTATCACTGACATTGTGATGATGACGAATAGTCCACCTAGTGGAATCAACAGCAGTTCAATGCGCAGCATGGTGGCAATTCCGGCCAACGCGCCGCCGAGGGCGAGTGAACCTGTATCGCCCATAAATATCTTTGCAGGCGAAGCGTTCCACCACAAGAATCCAGTACACGCACCAGCAAAAGCTGCAGCTAATACTGCGAGATCGAGAGGGTCTCGCACTTGGTAACAATTGATGCCAGGTGTAACCGCACAGCTCTGCCCAAACTCCCACACACCAATTAAGATGAATGAGACGAATGTAAGAACTGAAGCACCTGATGCAAGTCCGTCGAGACCATCTGTGAGATTGACACCATTACTTGTTGCAGTGACCATGAGGGCAACCCACACAACTACCAAGATCGCACCGAGAGTAATTGAGGTATCTCTTACTGTTGAAAGTTGAGATGAAATAGGTGTTAATCCATCTGAATCAGCAAACTTGGTTCCGAAGTATGCAAATACTGAAGCTACGACAACTTGGCCAATTAATTTTTGACGCGAGGTCAATCCCTGTGACTGTTTTCTTGAGACCTTAAGCCAATCATCTAAAAATCCTACTAATCCAAGTGCAACTACAAGTCCGATCACTAACCCTGCCGAAGCTGTGATGGCAGTTCCGCTAATGAGATGTGCGACGAGATAGGAAACGATGGAGGCGACGATAATGATGATGCCCCCCATTGTGGGTGTGCCGCGCTTAACGTGGTGAGATGACGGACCATCATCACGAATGATCTGGCCATATCCCTTCTTTGCTAATGCGCGGATTAAAAGTGGCGTACCGAAAAGTGAGAGTAGGAGTGCAAAGCCACCGGCTGCAAGGATTGTCTTCACTCTTCTTCTCCCCCTGCTACTCCTATTGGCAATTTTCTCTTAATAATTTCTTCAATCTCTTCTGCAAGAAGTTCAAATCTCTCTGATCGTGACGCTTTTACTAGAATTACATCTCCTGGTTCAATCTGCTCTGCAATGGCACGAGCGCCACTGCGATCACAGAGATGAAGGTTTGTTTGACCTTCGCCTTGCTCTGCGGATTGATATTCCGGTGCGTCTACACAGACAAGATGATCAATTCCCATCTGATAGGCAAGGGTGCCAACTTGCTGATGGGCTGTGGCTGAAGACTCGCCGAGTTCTGCCATTTTTCCTAGAAAGGCCCATGCGCGCCCACCTCGTTCTTGTGCAAAGAGAATCAGAGTGCGCAGGGCTGCCTCGACGGCATCTGGGCTTGCGTTATATGAATCATTGATCAGAAGCACCTCGGAGAATTCGTGAATCTCCATACGCCATTTGCTCTCGATGAGTGAAGTTGAGAGCGCTGTTGCTATCGAATCTATTGAGAAGCCAAGCGCGGTACCTACAGCTGCACAGGCAAGTGCATTTGAAATTTGGTGCTCACCCACAATGCGAAGACCAACTGCAGCTCGACCAGCAGGGGTTACCAGATCAAAGTGAGGGCGACCCTCGCGCATTTCAATCTCTGTGGCTCGGACGTCATCTGAGTGATCAGTTCCAAAGGCAATGGTGCGACCATCATGCAGGCCCCTCATAGCCTTGGTGTATGGATCGTACTGTCCCAGAATTGCAATCCCAGAACTCGAAAGTGATGAGATCAACTCTGACTTTGTCTCTGCAATCGCTTCCATTGAGCCAAATTCACCGACGTGAGCCATTCCCACTCGAAGAACAACGGCAATATCTGGCTGAGCAATTGATGCCAGATGTGCAATGTCGCCAGAGTGACGTGCGCCCATTTCGATCACTGCATATTTAGTCGTTGACGAGCAAGCCAATAGCGTCAACGGAACACCTAATTCATTGTTGTAATTTCCAGTTGGGGCAACGGTTTCGCCATGTTGGGAAAGCATGTGACGGAGTAGATCTTTTGTCGTTGTTTTCCCTTGTGAGCCAGTGATTCCAATAACCGTGAGATCTTTTAACTCTGATCGTGCAAAGCGCGCCAATAGAGTAAGTGCAGCCGTAACATCTTCAACAAGAACGTGTCGGTGAGCTACGGCACGAGAAGTGATTGCAAGAAGAGCTCCATGAGAAAAGGCATCCTCAACAAAATCGTGTCCATCAACTTTCTCTCCCCGCATCGCCAAGAAAATTCCGCCTTGCTCCACCTCAGAAGAATTCAAGGATGGAGCAGCAGTAACGAGAATGTCCTCACCTGATAGGGAGCCACCCATAATCTTGGCAATCTGCGATGCCATCATGGAGTTCATCGCGTTTCCTCTAGGATTTTTGCGAGCACGAGACGATCATCAAAATCTATTTTCTCACCCTTTATCTCTTGCCCGTTTTCGTGTCCTTTGCCTAGAACCAGAAGAGTGTCACCAGATTGGCAGAGTGAGACGGCGTAAGTGATCGCCTCGTGGCGATCGATGATTACTCGAGAAGGATCACCAATAGGCAGATGCTTGGTCATTTCTTCTAGAATTTCCTTAGGATCTTCGCTGCGAGGGTTATCGCTGGTGAAGATAGCGATTCCAGATTCCTCAATGAGAGCGCTTCCCATCAATGGTCGCTTCGAAGCATCGCGGTCTCCCCCGCAACCAAGAACGGCGATGACCTTTCCAGATGTGAACTCTCTTGCCGTTGCAATGACATTTCGTACCGCATCTGGAGTGTGGGCATAATCAACGAGCGCCGTGAAATCTTGACCACAATCAATGGATTCCATTCGCCCAGGTGCACCCTTAAGGCGTGGAATGAGCGCGGCGCAATCGAGTGGATCAATACCGCACTCTATGGCGATTGCTAGGACCAAAAGAATGTTATCTAGATTAAAAAATCCACGAAGAGTTGTTCTACTTTCGATCAGAATTCCGCCAGCACCACGAGCGGTAAAGGTAGTTCCACCAATAGTGGGAGTAATCGAAGTGAAGTGCCAGCTCGCCTTGGGATTATTGCGCGACAAGGAAGTAGCTGGAATCCCGCACTCGTTGAAAAGGCGTAATCCAAAATCGTTATCGATATTGATAAATGCTTGATCAGCATATTCCAAGGTAAAGAGGCTTGCCTTAGCCTTGAAGTAGCTCTCCATATCGTGATGAAAATCAAGATGATCTTGTGAAAGATTTGTAAATCCAACCATGGCAAAGTGTGAGCCCACCATGCGCTGCATTACCATCGCGTGGCTTGAAACTTCCATCACAAGATGTCGCAGGTGTCGCTCGCTCATTGTTGCAGCGAGGGCTTGCAACGCATCTGCCTCAGGCGTGGTTCGCGCACTAGCAACGCGATCGCGACCTATACGAGTCTGGACGGTCCCAATCAGTCCACTTTCTCGACCTGCTTCTTGGAAGAGTTGATAGAGCAAAGTGCTTACCGTTGTTTTTCCGTTGGTTCCAGTAATTCCAATGCTGATCATTTCCTGTATCGGTTTAGCGTAGAGAGTTGCACTAATGAGTGCACCTGCGGTGCGAGCGTCTTGGGCAACAATCACAGGAAGTCCGATAGCAATCTTGGCGCCTTCCGCATCCGTGACAATTGCTCGAGCGCCTCGAGAGATAGCGCTGGAAGCAAAGCGTGCTCCATGAGTTTTTTCTCCCGGGTAGGCAAGGAAGAGATCTCCCTCAACTACATCACCATCACTTGAGGTTGCACCGGAAAATGTCAGAGAGGGATCAAGATCAATCTTTATACTTATAAGACGAGATATTTCTTCCACTGAAATAGTGTGACCAAGGAGTGGGCGCATGGCTTATCCCCTCGAACTCGCTTGAGAAATCTTTGTCGTCTCTGCCTTCTTCTCTTCACGAGCTTTCTTATCTAGTTCAGCTTTGTTGAGTGCTACTGGCAGCACTGCTGTTCCTGTTGGTGCGATATGTCGACTCTGCAGAACAAAGGTCATTACCTTTTTAAATACTGGTCCGCCAAGTGATCCACCGTAGTACGCACCCTTAGGATCCTGAATCGTTACGTTAATAACATAAGCTGGTGCATCAGCAGGTGCAAAACCAATAAAGGAAGCTGTATAGCCGCTATAACAGCCACAATTCTCGTTATAACGCATTGCTGTTCCAGTCTTTCCGGCAACTCGATATCCTGGAATCGCCGCACTCGGCGCAGTTCCGTTAGCTGATACAACGCTCTCCATCATAATTCGCATCTTTGCTGCAGTCGCTGCACTCACAACTTGAATACCTTTTTCATTTTTGAATTGAGTGAAGTTGCCAGATGCGTCACTTGTTCCAGCAATTACTGTTGGGGAAACTCGAATGCCGTTATTTGCAAGGGTTGCGAAGATACTCGTTGCTTGCATTGCATTCAGTGAATATCCCTGTCCAAAAGCAACTGTTGGAGCAGTCGTTCCAGACCAATCTTTGACCGCTAATAATTTTCCAACGTTCTCACCTGGAAGGCCTGCACCAGTCTTTGCGCCAATTCCAAATTTAGTGAGGTAAGAGTGAAGAGTGTTATTACTCATCGTTTCAGCAATCTTAATAGTTCCGGTATTACTTGATACTGCAAGAATTCCTGCCGTGGTTAATTTTTGAAGTGGATGACGATCGTGATCCCTAAAGTCTTCGCCACCCCGGCGAATCTTGTAAGGAACATCGAAGACAGTTTCTGGAGAGATAGCACCCTCTTCCAAGGCTGCAGCCAGTGTCATCACCTTTCCGGTTGATCCAGGCTCGTAGACATCTTGTACAGAAGGATTGCGCATCAATTCTAAAGATACGTTCTTGGTGTTATTTGGATTAAAGGTTGGAGCAGTTGCATGAGCCAATACTGCTCCAGTTCTTGGATCCATGACAATCACAGTGCCGCTGCTTGCTCGTGCGCTTTTTACAGCTTCAGCAATCGCCATGGAGGCAACCCACTGGATATCCCGGTCAATTGTGAGTCTCACTGTTGTTCCGGCTTGAGCAGCAATAATTTCAGATTGTGATCCAGGAATTTCCGCACCACGTCCTGTTGCATACGAATATGCGCCAGGAACTCCAGTGATCGATGAATTCATACTCAACTCAACACCAGAGGCGCCTAATCCGTCTTTGCGCACAAAGCCAACGAGTGAAGAAACTAGATTTCCGGAAGGATATTCACGAACATAATTACGTTCAGGGAAGAATCCAGCAATTCTTTTGTCGTACTCGTTATTGCTCAGCGTTAAATTATATTTATCAATCGCTAGAGAAAGTCGATTCCATGTACTTGGCTCAGCGCTCTCAAGCACCATGGAGTAACGCTTGACTCCTGTGATCGCCGTGATTACTTCTTCTTCAGTAAGACCAAGAATTGGAGCAGCAAAGGCTGCCACTCGAGCATGATCTTGAATCATCTTTTGGTCCACAACAATGTTTATCGCCGAGACGCTTCGAGCAAATGCCACACCATTGACATCGGTGATATCTCCTCGAGGAGCTGCAATCACCCGGGTTTTCTCCATCTCGTTTGCCGCCTTGAGAGTGTATTCAGCAGCTTGAATTCCCTGAATCTGAACAAGCCGTGCAGCAAAGAGAGTAAAAATGACTAACAAAATAATAAAGAGAGTGCGGATGCGCTTCATCGAGAGTTCAAAATTACCCACGTGTAATCCCACTCTCATCCGTGACTACAGGCATCTCTTGTGTGAGATTAAGGAATGTTGGATCCTCAGATGGACTCATGCCCAGCGCTGCTGCTTGATTAGCCAACGCTTGTGGGGATGAATACATCTCCATTGTGCGGGAGATTGCCTCACGTTGGTCTGCAATCATCTTTGACTCTAATTTCAACTCTGAGAGAACAAATGCGTCTTGAGCCAGCAAGGTTCTTACTCCGAGAAGAGACAGGAATCCAATGATCGCTACTAGCGTTAAGAACTTAGCGAAGTACTTGTGTGTGGCTTGGGCTCCCTCTGATGTCTGAGGAACGATCTTGAGTAGTGCACGCGCAGAATGTGTGACAACACGTTCGCGGGTCTGCTGAGCGAGTGCGGCGATAGACATTATGCGGCCACCCTCTCTATTGCACGAAGGCGGACCGATGTTGAACGTGAGTTTTCATCTTGTTCAGCTTGGCTAGCTTTCTCGCTGGCCTTGATCACGAGTGAAAACTTTGCAGCAAATTCTGGGAGCTCTATAGGCAGATCACGTGGACTCTTTGAGGTAGATGCCTCAACAAAGAATTCCTTAACAATTTTGTCTTCAAGGGACTGGAAAGCCATCACTACTACGCGGCCACCAACTTCTACCAAATTCAAGGCCTGAGGTATTGCGCGGGTAATTGCACCGAGTTCATCATTTACAGCAATGCGTAGCGCCTGGAAGGTGCGCTTAGCTGGGTTGCCTCCCGTACGACGGGTAGCCGCAGGAATGCTCTCTTTCACTAATGTCGCAAGTTGCATCGTGGAGTTAAGCGGTGCAAGAGCACGTGCTTTAACTATATTTTCAACGATACGAGTAGCAAATTTCTCTTCACCGAATGTACGCAGAATCTTTACCAAAGCACCAGGTTCGTAGTGATTAACGATCTCGTAAGCAGTAATGACTTGAGTGCCATCCATGCGCATATCCAGAGGTGCATCATGAGAGTAAGAGAAGCCTCGATCAGCTTCATCTAGCTGCATAGATGAAACCCCAAGATCAAATAGAACGCCTGAAAGTTGCGAATATCCGTGAGTAGTTACGACATCTGTGATGCTGTCAAATACAGCATGTGAAGTTATTAATCTATCGCCGAAGGCTGAAAGTCGCTGACGTGCCTGCAAAAGCGCACTTGGATCACGATCAATTCCAATAACAATCAATTCTGGAAAACGAGCAAGGAGAGCTTCTGTATGCCCGCCCAGTCCGAGTGTGGCATCTACAACAACTGGAGTGCGAGAAGTTTCGATTGAAGGCGCAAGGAGATCAATGCAGCGATCTCGCATTACTGATATGTGCTTCATTTTCTCCCCCATTCCTTATCTGCTTCTATCTGCTTTATATATTTCGCTCTCTCAACTCTGGTCACCGCCGGCCGACGGATCTCACGAAAGCGACGCCGGGGAAGGGGCGCCGCTGTCGGCCTTAAAACCTAGGCATTGGGTCGACGGTGGCCACAATCGAGAGAGCGCTATGTAGTTGTTGTATTTCCATTTAGTTGTATTCAGTTGTGTATTACTTAGAAGAGTCCTGGAAATACCTCTTCTGAAACATCGGCAAAACCTTCTTCACGATCTGCCAAATATTTACTCCATGCCTGTGCATCCCAAATTTCAACGCGAGTATTTGCACCAATAACAACGCAGTCTTTTTCAAGTCCTGCATATGTGCGAAGTCCTTGTGGAATCGTGACGCGACCTTGACGATCTGGAATTTCATCGTGTGCGCCGGCAAACATCACGCGCTGATAATCACGAGCTGCTTTTGCAGTAACTGGCGCTT